>DASWHU010000376.1:0-13291 GCA_036398035.1 Alphaproteobacteria bacterium
GTCGGCCTCGATGCGCTCGGCACGATCATGGCGCATGTCCAGCAGCCCTTCACCTGGCCCAACCTGCCGGACGGCGAGGTGGTGCGCGCGATCTTCGCGAAGTACGCGATGCTGCCGTTCGTGATACCGACGCCGCCGCTGCGCACGATGCTCGATACCACCACGACTCAGCGCGACAACGACGCGGTCTATGTACGCCAGCTCGCGTTGCGCAATGCCTACGAGTACTACGTCCAGCCCGACCCCGTGATCGGCCGCGACGTGGGCCATTTCCACCCCTCGCTCATCCACGTGCCGCCGCAGGGCGTGCTGTCGGTCGATTTCGGCACCCAGACCAACTTGATCGACCTTAGCGTCGCGAACGACATGCTGGCGCCGACCTCGGTGGTTGCGGTGTCGTCCGATCCGCGTACGCGTGCGCCGATCCCGGCCATCGCGCCGGCCTCGACCGAGCCGCCCATGGGGCTTGAGCCGACCCTCAACCGGATCATCCCGCCGCCGGTCGAGCGGCCCGCGGGCACCGACGCGGCGAGCCCGGCCGAGGTCCAGGCGCAGGCGTTCGCGCGCGCGACGAACTCCAGCCGCGCGGTGCGTGCCAACGGCACCGTCGACGGCCTCAAATATAACCGGCCGTTGCTCGCCGGCCTGCCGGTGCTGATCCGCGGCGGCGGGCGCCAGTACAGCGGCCTTTACTACGTCACCAGCGTCACCCATCGCATCTCGCGCGACGACTACACCCAGGCCTTCTCGGCCTGGCGCAACGCGGTCGGGCTGACCGGGGCCGAGGTGTTCATCGACCCGTTGTCGGCGGTCGCCTGAGGAGGAGACGAGCCATGCCCGACGCCACTGCGCGGATGCCGGACGTTGCCACCCGCGAGCGGGTCTACGGCAAGTACCGGGGCGTCGTTCTCAACACCACCGACCCGCTCAACCTCGGCCGCATCCAGGCGTCGGTCGGCGAGGTGCTGGGCGAGGTACCGACCGGCTGGGCAACGCCCTGCGCGCCCTACGCTGGCACCGGCGCCGGCTTGTTCTCGGTGCCGCCGGTCGGCGCCGGGGTGTGGATCGAGTTCGAGGGCGGCGACGTGTCGCGGCCGATCTGGAGCGGCTGCTACTGGGGGGCGGGCGAGGTGCCGCTGAACCCGCCGGGCGCGCCGAGCCTGCCGACGACCAAGATCTGGCGCAGCGACTTCGGCCTGACAGCGGTCCTCGACGACGCCGCGCAGACCGTCACCCTGTCGGACGCGGCGGCCACCAATCAAGTGATCGTCAGCGTGCCGACCGGCACGGTCACCGTGAAGGGCCTGGCGCGCGTCGTGCTCGAGGGCCCTCTGATCCAGGAGGGCAGCCAGTCCGCCGCCCACCCGGCGGTATTCGGCGACCGCCTGCTCACTTATCTCGGCCAGCTGGTCGGGATGTTCAACGCCCACGTCCACCCGGGCGAGCTCGCCGGCGGCTTCCTGCCTGTGACCCCGGCGCCGCCGGTGGCGCCGATGCCGCCGCCGACCCCCAGCCTGTTGTCGATCAAGGTCCTGCTCGAATAGGGAGGCGCGAATGGCGATCGAGCCCGGCAGATTTACCACCAACCCGACCGACTACAGCCAGTTCGTCAATTCGATGGCGGCGGAGATCGAGGCGCAGCTCAACGACCTGCTCGACCTCGACGACCTGCCGGCGCTGCCGACTGGCGCGGACGACCGGGAGGTACGCGACCGCCGGCGCCTGTTCGTGGCGATCGCGCGCGCGGTGGTGATCCACCTCAACGACCGCCGGCTGTCGATCAACATCGAGGTGCCCGACGGCATCGGCGGCACCGTCACCGTTCATCCGACCTTCGACATCGACGGGATCTAGATGCCGGCGGACCCCACATACCTGGATTTCCCGCTGGCGATCGATGCGCGTGGGCGCACGGCGACCACCGGCGACGACGACCATGTGCGCGACCTGATCTTGCAGGTCCTGTTCACCAGCCCCGGTGAGCGCGTCAATCGGCCGGAGTTCGGCTGCGGGCTCAAGCAGCTTGTCTTCGCCCCGGCGTCGGACGCGCTGGCGGCGGCGACGCAGCAGCTGGTGCAGGGCGCGCTGATCCGCTGGCTCGATCACGTGATCGCGGTCGAGCAGGTGCAGGTGGTCGCAGTGGAGGCGAGCATCGAGGCGACGGTGGTCTATCAACGGCGCGATACCGGCGAGCGGCGCGAAGAGATCTTCCGCCACCCGGTGCCGGCGTGAGCAGGCGATGGCGGTCTCGCGCAGCGGGCTGATCTGGTGCCAGGACGAGCGCCGCTCGGGCGAGGTGCGCGACCCGGCGCACCTGCTCAACGGCATCGACTTCGTCGAGTATCGGCGCGACTTGGCGGCCTTGCCTGCGCGCCGCCACCGCCTGGAGGTGACGTACCTCAAGGCGCCGGTGGTGGCGTTGCAGACCGATGCCGCGTCGTACGCGGTCACGGGCGGCGTGCGCGTGGTCGGCATTCGCGTGCTCTCGGTCGAGCCCGACGCGGGCGATGCGCTGCGGGTGATCGCCTTCCTCGACCGCGAGGGCGACTTCTCGACCTACATCCTCGCCGTCGCGCACGCCTCGCTCGACCCCGAGCTGTCCGAGGCCCGCTTCGGCTTCAAGGCCTCGTGCCCGACCGAGCTCGACTGCCGCATCCGCGTCGACTGCCCGCCCGAGGCGCTGGCCGAGCCCGCGCTCGACTATCTCGCCAAGGACTATCAGAGCTTCCGTAGGCTGATGATCGACCTGATTCCCGAGCGCAACCCGGGCTGGCACGAGCGGCTGCCCGCTGACCTGGGAATCGCGCTGGTCGAGCTGTTCGCCTATGCCGGCGACTATCTGTCCTACCAGCAGGACGCGGCGGTGACCGAGGGCTATCTCGACACCTGCCTGCACCGCGTGTCCGCCGCGCGCCACGCGCGCCTGGTCGACTGGCGCATGCATGACGGGCGCAACGCCTTCACCTTCGTGCACTTCGCGGTCGACGGCGGTACCGATGGTGTGGTGCCCGCCGGGGCCCGGCTGTTGACTCGCGTTGGCGTGCCGTTGCGCGGGCAGCCCGCGGCGCCCGGAGTGGTGATCCCGCCCGCCGCGGTCGATTTCGACGGCGACGCCGCGCTCGCCGAGGTCACCGTGTTCGAGACCACGGCCACCGCCCGCGCCGTGGATGCGCACAACGAGCTGGTCATCCACGACTGGGGCAACGCAGAATGCTGCCTCGCCAAAGGGGCCCGCCAGGCGTTCCTCTATGGCCTGCCCGCGACCGGCGCCAACCCGAGCGCATTCCGACCCGAGCTTGAGGCCGGCGACTACCTGTTGCTCGAGGAACGGCTGAGCCCGGTGACCGGCCTCGCCGCCGACGCCGATCCCGACCGCCGCCAGGTGGTGAGGATCGTCGAGGTCGAGGACACCGTCGATCCGGCCTACCGCATGGTGTTTGTCGGTCGCGCGTTGACGCCGCGCGCGGGCGCCGGCCAGCAACCATTGCCGTTGCAACGGCTGGTCTGGCAAGAGCAGGACGCGCTCGCCTTCACCCTTTGCTTGTCGGCCGAGACGCCGGAGACCGGCCCGATCGCGCAGGTCTCCGTCGCCCGCGGCAACGTCGCACCCGCCGACCACGGGCGCACGGTGGTCCGCGAGCTGCCGCCGCCGTCGCCGGGCGCGGGGCGTTGGCCTTTGCCCGCGCTCGACCTGCCGGATGCGCCGCTCAGCCATCAGCCGATGCCGGCGGCGCCGGATTATGCCGACGACGGGCGCCTGGTCCAGGGCCGCCACGATCTCGCGCGCGACGTGCGCGAGGTGATGCCCGCGGCCGTGCTCGAGCTGCATTTCCCGGGCGGCGAGGACGAGCGCTGGGAGCCGGTGCCGCACCTGCTCGACAGCACGCCGTTCGACCAGCACTTCATTGCCGAGGTGGACGACGGCGGGGTGGCGAGGCTGAGGTTCGGCGACGATCAGTACGGGCGCCGGCCGCTCGACGCCGAATCGGCGACCGCGCGCTACCGGATCGGCAATGGCCGCGCCGGCAATATCGGCGCCGGCGCGCTGGTGCATGTCATCGCGCCGACCGCGGCCGAGCTGATCGATCCGGCGGACCCGCTGGCGCCGCCTGCGAACTTCGCCGCGGTGGCGCGCGTCTATCAACCGCTCGCCGCGCGCCTCGGCACCGATCCTGAAACCATAGAAGAGGTGCGCCAGCTCGCGCCGGAGGCGTTCCGCGCCGTCCAGTTCCGCGCGGTCACCGAGGCAGACTGGGCGGAGGTCGCGCTCCGCCATCCTGCGGTCGCTGCGGCAAAGGCGCGCTTCCGCTGGACCGGCAGTTGGCACACGGTGTTCGTCGCCATCCACCCGCGCGACGCGGACGACCTCGAGCGCCTGCCCGGCGGCGGTGCCGCGCTGACCGCGTCGTTCGCCGCCGCAATGCGGGCGCATCTGCGCCGGTTCAAGCTCGCCGGCTACGACCTCGCGGTGCGCGCCGCGGTATATGTGCCGCTGGAGATCGAGATCGAGATCTGCGTCGCGCGCGGCCACTTCCGCGGCGACGTGCTGGCGGCGGTGGGCGAGGCGCTGTCGAACCGCGCCTTCGCCGACGGCGGCCGCGGCTTCTTTCACGCGCTCAACTTCGGCTTCGGCCAGCCGGTCTACCTGTCGCGCCTGTACGCCGCGGTCGAGGCGGTCGAGGGTGTCGACTCGGCCAAGGTCCTGGTCTTCAAGCGCTACTGGGAGGTCGCGCGCGACGAGCTCGAGCGCGGCCTGATCGAGATGGGCGTGGTCGAGATCGCGCGCCTCGACAATCATTTGAGCGCGCCCGAGTACGGTGTTCTGCGCCTGCTGACGGTCGGGGGGCTGTAGCGGTGATCGACATACCCGATGCCCGGTTCTGTGCCTGCTGCCAGGCGCCGGCGCCGCGCGCGCCGGCAGAAATCTGGAACCGGCCCAGCCTGTCGCGCCTCGCCTTCCGCATCGGTAGCTTCGCAACCTTTCGCCAGGCCATGCTGCAGGCGATCGCGCGCGAGCCGGCGCTGGCGGGCCTCGCCACCCGCGAGAGCGACGACTACGCCATCACCTTGCTCGAGCTGTTCGCCGCTGTCGGGGACGTGCTGACCTTCTACAGCGAGCGCTACGTCAACGAGCTGTACTTGGGCACGGCGCGCGAGCGGGACTCGATCCTGCGCATGGTGCGTTTGATCGGCTACCAGCTGCGGCCGGGGCTCGCGGCGACGACGATGCTCGACTTCACCCTCGACGACGACGCGCTCACCCGCATCCGCAAGGGCCTCAAGGTGATGAGCGTGCCGGGCCAAGACGAGCGCGCGCAGACCTTCGAGACGATCGAGGCGATGGCCGCGGACGCGCGGCTGAACGCACTCGACGTGTTCGCGCCGCCGGTCCTGTTCAATGCCTTCCATCAGGGGCGCGCCGAGGCGCCGGTCACCGCCCGGCCCGATCCGCTGGGGCCGGGAGATCGCTTCGTCGTGTTCGGGCTGTCGCGCATCGAGGAGAAGACCGTCGCCGGCCTCGACCTGCGGCCCGACGGGGAGCACCTGCGTTTCGCGCCGCCGATCCAGGGTGCGAACCTGTGGGTCGAAGTCGCGCGCGCCGCCAAGCGCCGCCGCCGTCTCAGGTTCTTCGGCCACGACGCTCCGGACAGCCACCAGCGCTACAACGACGATCACACCGTCCCGCCGCAGAATCGCTGGCAGAGCGTGCCGATCCCTCACACCTTCGCCGAGAACGTCACCAGCTATCCGCTGGATACGCGCTACGACGACCTCAAGCCCGGCGCGCAGCTCCTGATCGACGCCGGGCCGAGCGCCGCGCCGCGGCTGCGCACCGCGCTGGTCGTCAACACCGAAGACCTGCCCGCGACCCAGGGCGCGGTGACCGACACGGTCACCCACGCGACCCTGCGCCAGACCCTGCGCGACCGGCCCGCGGCGGTCGCGCTCGGCGGCGGCGCGCGCCGGGTGTTCGCGCGCAGCGGCGCCGGCCACGTGCTGCGCATCGACCCGGCGGCGACCTCGCGCTGGAGCGACTTCGGCGGCTTCGTCGCCACCGCCGATCTGTCCGCCGTCGCCACCGGGCCGGCACAGATCGACCTATTCACGCGCGACGGGCTCGGGCACCTGCGCCACGCCGCCTGGAGCGGGGGCGCGTGGGGCGCGTTCGCCGACCGCGGCGGTATCCTGACCACCGGCCCGGCGGCGCTCGCCGTCGGCGGCGAGGTGTTCGTGTTCGTACGCGGCCTCGACCTCGGCCTCTGGTATCTGCGCATCAGCGGCGGCGCTGCCGGCGCCTGGACCGCGCGCGGCGGCATCCTCACCTCGCCACCGGTGCCGGTCACCAGCGACGGCACCACCATCGACGTGTTCGTGCGCGGCCTCGGTCGCGGGCTGTGGCGCCAGCACTGGACCGGCGCCGCGTGGAGCGAGTGGGAGCCGCTCGCCGGCACGCTGGCCACCGCGCCGGCGGCCGCAAGCACCGGCGCCGGGCGGCTCGACGTGGTCGCGCTCGACGACGACGGCGCGCTGATCCACCGCCGCACCACCGGCGGCGACTGGACCGAGTGGGCGACTCTCGGCGGTGCGGCCGAAGGCACGCCGGCCATTCTTGCCACCGGCCCCGACCGGGTCGACGTGTTCGTGCGCCGCCCGAACGGCGAGCTGTGGCAGATCGCGCGCACCGGCGCGGCCTGGAGCAGCTGGGTGTCGCTCGGCGGCAGCTTGGCGTCGTCGCCGACCGTGGCGCTCAGCGGCGGCACGCTGCGCGTCTTTGCACGCGGCGCCGACGGCACCTTGGTCACGCGCGCGCGCACCGGATCGGTGTGGAGCGGCTGGTCGGCGCTCGGCGACGGCCTCGGCGCCATTCCCGACCGGCGGGCGACGCGCATCTACGAGATCGAGACGCCCGACATCGGCTTCCGCGGCTACGACTACCCGCGCGAGATTTCGGCCGGCCGGGTGGTCGCCCGGCTTGCCGCGGCACCCGGGCTCGGCGCTCTCGACAAGGGCCGCCGCATCCTGCTCGACGACGGCGCGAGCGAGCACCTGGCACGCGTCACTGCGACGCGGCTGGTGTCGTCGGAGCTCGGCGCGGCGCCCGATCATCTCGCCGTAGACTTCGAGCCGGCGCTGCCCGCGCCGCTCGGCGCGGCTGTGCTCAGGGGCAACATCGCTGAGGCGAGCCACGGCGAGACCCAGCCCGAGGAGCCGCTCGGCCACGGCGACGCCGCCAAGGCGTTCCAGCGCTTCACCTTGAGCCGCAAGGATCTCACCTACTTGCCGAGCGAGACCAGCCTGGCCGGCGAGGCGGAGCTCGAGATGCGCGTCAACGGCGAGCTGTGGCATGAGGTGCCGAGCCTGTACGCGCGCGCGCCGGGCGAGCGCGCCTACACCGCACGGCGCACCGACGAGGGCGAAACGGTAGTGACCTTCGGTGACGGGCGCACCGGCGCGCGGGTGCCGAGCGGCGCCATGAACGTGGTCGCGCGCTATCGCACCGGCATCGGCCTCGAGGGCCGCGTCAAGGCCGACCAGCTCTCCATTCTGCTGGAACGCCCGGTCGGCCTGCGCGCGGTCACCAATCCGCTGCCCGCCACCGGCGCCGCCGACCCCGAGACGCGCGACGATGCCCGCGCCGCGGCGCCGACCACGGTGCGCACCTTCGGCCGGGCGGTGTCCGAAGCCGACTTCGCCTGTCTCGCGGAAAGTTCCGGCCTGGTCAAGCGCGCGCACGCCACCTGGGTGTGGCGGCGGCTCGAGAAGACGCTGCACCTGACGGTCGCCGGGGAGGACGGCGCGCGCCTGACCGAGGGCGAGCTAGCGACGCTCGAGTCCGCGTTGGACGCCGCGCGCGATCCCAACCGGCCACTGCTGCTCGCCAACCTGGTGCGGGTGCCGCTGGTGGTGCGGGCGAAGCTGCTGCGCGACTCGGCGTTCAAGGCCGACGATGTCGAGGCCACGGCGCGGGCTGCGATCGAGGCGCACTTTGCGTTCGAGGCCATGCCGCTTGGCCAGGCGGTGCACGCGAGCGCAATCTATGCGGTGCTCCAGGGCGCGCGCGGGGTGGTGGCGGTCGACCTCGACCTGTTTCACCTCAAGGACCACGCGGACCTCAGCGCCGACGAGCGCGCGGTGCGCGCGGTCACCGCCGATCCCGTCCAGGCGCACATCCGCATCTTCCCCGCGCGCCCGACGCCGGGCGACCCTGCCGACATCGACCGCTACGCCCGCGCCGGATTCGACGGCACGATGCCGCCGCCGGTGCTCGCCGCCGAGCAGGCTTACGTCGCCGACCCGGCGGGCGACATCGTGCTGACCGTGGTGGAGAGCTTGTGACATGGCCTTCTCGAACGCCAACGAGGACAAGCTCTATGGCCTGCTGCCGGCTTACTTGCGCGAGCGCGACGCCGCCGAGGGCGAGCCGTTGCACGCGCTGCTGCGCATCGTCGAGCGCCAGACCGACGCCCTCGAGGGCGACATCGGCCAGCTCTACAACGACGCCTTCATCGAGACCTGCGAGCCGTGGGTGGTGCCCTATATCGGCCAGCTGGTCGGCACCACGCCGCTGTTCGACGACAGCCGCGTGCGCGACGGCGATGCGGCGCGCGAGCTGTTCCCCGACCTGCGCGGCCCGAGCTTCAGGCCGCCGATCGCGCTGCGCAACCGCGCCGACGTCGCCAAGACCATCTACTACCGCCGGCGCAAGAGCACCTTGCCGATGCTCGAGGAGCTGGCCCGCGACGTCACCGGCTGGGCGGCGCATGCGGTGGAGTTCTTCGAGCTGCTCGGCTGGACCCAGTGGCTGCGCAACCATGTTCGCCCGCACGCGCTGCGCACCCCCGACATCCGCTCGTTCGAGCGCATGGACCGGCTCGACGGCGCCTTCGACGAGATCTGCCACACGGTCGACGTGCGTCCGATCTCGCAGCACGAAGGTTGGCACAACATCCCCAACATCGGTTTCTTCCTGTGGCGGCTCGGCAGCTATCGGATGGAGGCGGTGGCGGCCCGGCGGCTCGGCGCCGCCGGCGATTTCCGTTACCACTTCAGCCCGCTTGGCAACTCGGCGCCGCTGTTCAGCCGGCTCAGGCGCGAGGGCGACGAGACCGGGCTCGCCACCGAGCTGCACGTGCCCCAGGCGATCCGCCCGGCGCGCTTCTTCGAGGACCTGCGCGCCTGGCATGCGCTCGCCGCGCCGCCCAACCACACCGAGTTCTACGGACTGTTCAACGACTTCGCCGGCCAGGCCGCGGCGCCGGCCGCGAGCCTGATGGTGATCGTCGACGGCGTCGCGGTGGCGCCGGCGCGCGTGGTGTGCCGCAACCTCGCCGACTGGGGGCAGCCCGCGCTCGACGACATCGCCGTCGACGTCGCGCGCGGGCGGCTCGCGCTCGGCCCCGACTACCTGCCCGCAGACCTGGTCGAGGTCTACTTCCATTACGGATTTCCCGCCGACCTGGGCGGCGGGCCCTATCGCCGGCGCGCGTGGCTGGTGCGGCGCGACCTGGCCGAGCTCATGTTGACGGTCGACGGCACGGGCGATCCCGGCACGCACGCGACCATCGCGGCCGCGCTCGCCGACTGGGCGGCGGCCGGCAGGCCCGACTGCATTGTCCGCATCGGCGACAACCGCACCTATGTGGAGGCGCTCACGATCGAGCCCGCCGACGGCAGCTTCCTCGCCATCGAGGCCGCGGACGGCGCGCGCCCGCATCTCCGCTTGACCGCACCGCTCACCGTGACCGGCGCGCATCCGGACGCGACCTTGACCCTCGGCGGGCTGCTGGTCGAGGGGCGGATCGAGATCGAGGGCGAGTTCGGCCGGCTGCGCCTGCTGCACACCACGCTGGTGCCCGGCGCCTCGATCGCCGAGCCTGATCCGGACCTGCCGCCGCCGCCGCCGGCGCCGGTCGAGCCGAGCATCCGCGCGGCGGGCACCAATGTGGATGGCGATGTCATCAACTCCGAGCTCAGGGTCGAGCTCGCGTTCTCGGTCACCGGGCCGATTCGCCTGCCGGCGCACAGCGAGACGCTGGTCGCCTTCGATTCGATCATCGACGGCGTCGGCGAGGCGGCGATCGCCGGGGTGGGGGCGGCGGACGCGATCGGTCCGGCGCTCAGGCTCGAGCGGGTCACGGTGCGCGGCGAGACCCATGTGCGCCAGATCGACCTTGCCAGCGAGGTGATCTTCGACGGTCTCGCCGTCGCCGAGCGCGTCCAGGTCGGTTGCGTGCGCTTCTCCTACGTGGTGCCGGGGTCGGCCACGCCGCGGCGCTACCGCTGCCAGCCCGACCGCGCCGAGCTCAAGGCCATCGACGCGGCCGAGGCCCAGGCCGGCCCGCTCAGTCCGGCGGAGCGCGCGGCCATCCGCGACCGCGCCCGGCGCCGGGTGCGACCCGAATATGCCGCCGAGAGCTATGGCCAGCCGGACTATCTGCAGCTCAGCCTCGGCGGCCCGTTGGAGATCGCGACCGGCGCCGAGGACGGCTCGGAGATGGGCGCCTATTCGCATCTCAAGCAGCCACAACGGGAAGCGAACCTGCGCCTGCGACTCGAGGAGTACCTGCCGTTCGGCCTCGAGGCCGGGTTCATCTACGTGACGTGACATGAGCGGGGCTGAGCTCCGCCCCACAGGGTGAGGATTGGTCATGGCGGGCGATTACACGCGGTTCACGTTCGATCCTCGCAAGCGCTACTCGGGCGTGCTCATGCAGCAGGGGCGCGTCCAGCTCGATTCCGACTGGAACGAGGAGGTGGCGATCGTCAACCGGCGGGTGCGCACGCTGGCGCTCGACACCTTCGGCCCGGTCGGGCTGCCGCTGCTGACCACGCCGGACGCGTTCCTGATCGGGCTGCTCGGCGGCGCGCCGGCGGACCTGTCGATCGGCGCCGGGCGGCTTTATGTCGACGGCTGGCTGGCCGAGCACTTTGCCGGTGAGGACTTCACCTACCTCAACCAGCCCTTTCTGCCTGCGCCGCCGGACTTGCCGGGGCAGGGCGACGTCGTCGTTTACCTGGACGTCTGGCAGCGCGAGGTCACCTACATCGAGGACCCGGAGCTGCTCGATGCGGCGCTCGGCGGCGTCGACACCGCCACCCGCAGGCAGACGGTCTGGCAGGTCAAGTTCGACGCGCGCGACGGCGCCGAGTGTGGCATGGACGTGGGCGATCCGCCCTCGGCGGGACGCCTGTCGAGCGAGGCGATTGCGCCGCCGGCTCCCGACGATCCGTGCATCCTGCCGCCGCTCGCCGGCTACCGTGGCCTCGAGAACCGTCTGTACCGGGTGGAGGTCCACGACGGCGGCCCCTTAGGCACCGCTCGCTTCAGGTGGTCGCGCGACAACGGCTCGATCGTCTCGGCGGTGACCGACCTCCAGGTGTCGGGCGGCCAGACGACGCTGACGGTCACCCGGATCGGGCGCGACCCGGTGCTCCGCTTCCGCATCGACGACTGGGTCTCGGTGACCGACGACCACCGCGAGCTGTACGAAGAAACGCCTGAGATGGCCCAGGTCGTCGACATCGACGAGACCAACCGCCGCATCGTCCTCGACCGCGCCTTGCCCACCGGCACCGGGCGCGCCTTCGCCGCCACGCCCGGCGAGCTCGAGGACCGCCGTACCCGCATCCAGCGCTGGGACCAGACCGCGGCGCTCAACCCCCTCGACTCCGACGGCCTGATCACGACGGCCGCCGGGCCGATCGACATCGAGGAGGGGATTCGCATCAGCTTCACCGTGGACCCGGCGGGCGGCGCGTTCCGCAACGGCGACTACTGGGTGTTCGCCGCCCGCACCGCCGATGCCTCGGTCGAGGAGCTGGACGAGGCGCCGCCGCGCGGCATCCACCATCATTACGTCCAGCTTGCGGCTATTACGGGGCTGGGCGGCGCCAACCCGCAGGTCTCGGATTGCCGTCCGCGGCCCGAGGACGGTGTTGCCCAGTGCTGCTGCTGCCTGGTCACGGTCGGAGCGCGAGACGACCAGCGCGCGGACTTCTTCGACCTCGCCGGCGCCATCGCCGCCCTGCCCAACCTGGCGCCGAACGACTCGGTGCCGGTGATCGTGTGTCTGCTCGACGGCGACCACGCGCTCGGCACGCCGGTGGTCGTGACGCGTCCGCGCGTGACAATTCGCGGCTGCGGTTGGGCCTCGCGCCTGCTGCCCACTCAGGGGCCGGCGCTGTCCTTGCGCGGCGTCGAGCAAGCAGTCGAGGACTTGGCGATTTTCGCCGAACAAACGCCGCCGCTGATCGACGCGGCCGGCCAGCAGCTGCGGATCGAGGGCTGTCGGCTGGAGAACCAGGCCTCGGGGCCGGCGGTGCTCGCCCGCCGCGTCCTCGACCTCAAGATCCTGCGCAACCTGGTGCTTGCCCAGGGCGGGGGGCTGGACCTGGCCGGCGACCTGATCGAGGTCGCGGGCAACCGCATCCTCGGCGGGCCGGTGCGGGTACGCGAGCCGTCCGACACGGTCGACATTCGCGACAACGATTTGCTCGGCGCGATCGAGGACGCGGTCGTCCTCGGCGGCCGCGGCATCGTCTACGAGATCGACGTCGCCCACAACCGCATCCGGGGCGCGCTGCGCCACGGCATCGCCAGCGGCTTCTTCGACCCCGAGAACCAGGGCGGGGACGGCATCGTCGCCGGGCTGCGCATCCTCGGCAACGACATCGCCGAGTGCATCGGGCCCAACACCCAACGAACGGTCAACGACCCGCCCTTCGCCGGCATCGCTCTAGGCCGCGTTTACGACCTGGTGGCGCGCGACAACCGCATCGAGCGCAACGGCGAGCAGGCGACCGGCCCGGTCTGCGGCATCTACGTCCGCCACAGCCGGGGAGTCGAGATCGACCGCAACATCGTGCGCATGAACGGCCGGCAACCGGACGGCACGGCGATCCCCGGCGTGCAGGCCGGGATCAGCCTGCGCGATGCCACCGTGATGCTGTCCGAGACGCCCGACCCGGCCGCCGCGAACCGTAGCATCGCGGAGCTCGGCATCATGCCGGCGGCAAAGATCACCGGCAACCTGGTGGACTCGCGGCGCGGGCCCGCGCTCAGCATCTTCGGGCAGGGGCCGATGATGATCGAGGGTAATCGTTTCCAGGCCATCGACGTGCTCAGCGACCTGTCCGACCTCACCTTCTCAACCGTCGATCAGTATGTCGGCACGGTGTTCGTCTACAACTCGGGACTGCCGGCCTATTTCAGCGGCTTCCTGTCGGGCGCAGGGATGAACGCTCTGACCACGGGCGACGTGGCCGCGCTGTCGGGCTCGCCGCTGCAGAC
>DASWHU010000377.1:0-8348 GCA_036398035.1 Alphaproteobacteria bacterium
CTTGCCCTCGAAGGCGATGCGGCCGTTGACGATGACGTAGCCGCGGTCGCAGATGCGGGTCGCCTGGTGGAAGTTCTGCTCGGCCATCAGCACGGTGAGCCCGCGCTGGTCCTTGAGCTCCTTGATCTTGCTCATCACCCGGCTGACCAGGATCGGCGCGAGGCCGACCGAGGGCTCGTCGATCAAGAGGATGCGCGGCGAGCCCATCAGCGCGCGCGCGAGTGCCAACATCTGCTGCTCGCCGCCGCTCATGCTGCCCGCGCGCTGGGTGCGCCGCTCCCTGAGCACCGGGAACGCCTCGAAGCAGAGCGCGAGATTGCTCGCGATCTCGGCGCGCGCCGCGCGCCGGAACGCGCCCAGCATCAGGTTCTCCTCGACGGTGAGCGCGGGGAACAGGCGCCGGCCCTCGGGCACCAGCACGATGCCGGCCTCGACCACCTGCTCGGGCTTACGCCCGACCAGGTCGAGGCTGCGGCCGTCGATGTCGGCGCGAATCTCGCCCGCCGTCGGGCGCACCAGCCCCATGATGCACTTGATCAGCGTGCTCTTGCCGTTGCCGTTAGTGCCCAACAGCGCCACCGTCTCGCCGTCGCCGACGGTGACCGAGACGTCGTGGAGCACGCGCGCCGCGCCGTAGCCCGCGGCAAGGCCGCTGACGGTGAGGCTATTCGCCAAGATACGCCTTCTCCACGAGCGGGTCGCGGATCACGTCCGCGGGCTTGCCGTCGGCGATCAGCCGGCCGGCGTCGAGCACGGCGATGCGCTCGGAGAAGCTCATCACCGCGCGCATGATGTGCTCGATCATGACGATGGTGATGCCTTGCGCGTTCAGCTTGGCCAGGATCGCCAGCATCTCGTCGACCTCGGCGGCGGCGAGGCCGGCCATCACCTCGTCGACGATCAGGAGCGCAGGTCCCGCGGCGAGCGCGCGCGCGAGCTCGAGCTTGCGCAGGTCGACCTGCGACAGGCTGCCGCAGTCCTCGCCCGCGCGCCCGCTGAGCCCGACCAGGTCGAGGATCTCGTGGGCCCGCGCATGCGTGGTCTCGCCCTCCATCGCGCCGGCGGCGTATTCGAGCGGGATCATCAGGTTGTCGAGATTGGTCATCGAGCGGAACGGGCGCGGGATCTGGAAGCTGCGCGCGATGCCGCGGCGCGCGCGCCGATAGGCGGCCTCGCGGGTGATGTCGGCGCCGGCGAAGCGCACCCGCCCGGCATCGACGGCGAGCGTGCCGCTGATGCAGTTGATCAGCGTGGTCTTGCCCGAGCCGTTGGGCCCGATCAGGCCGAGCCGCTCGCCGCGCTGGACCTCGAGCGACACCTGGTCGAGGGCGACGAAGCCGCCGAAGCGCTTGGTCACGCCCGCGACCGCGAGCAGCGGCGCCGCGCTCACCGCCGCCTCCGCGCCAGCACGCGGCGCACCTGGCCGACGATCCCCTCGGGCGCCAGGATCACGAAGCCGACCAGCACCAGGCCGACGATCAAAAGGTTGAGCTCGGACGAGATGGTCACCGTCGCCACCTGCTGAAGCGTGCCCAAGAGCAGCGCGCCGACCACCGGCCCGAGCCAGGTCTGGGTGCCGCCGACCATCGGCATGGCGACGGCATTGACCGCGTAGTCGAGGTTGAACGCCGAGGGCGGGTCGACATAGGTGACGTAATAGGGGAACGGCGCGCCGGCGAGGCCCATCAGCGCGCCGCTTAACGTCGCCGACAGCAGCTTGAGCCTGAGCGTGGGCACGCCCGAGCACTCGGCCGCCTGCTCGTCGTCGCGGATCGCGGCGAGCCCGCGCCCGAGCCTGGAGGTCTCGAGGTAGCGCGCCACCGACACCGCGGCCACGGCCAGCGCCGCCATCACGCAGAACAGGAACTTCACATAGCTGTCGAACAGCGGCGCCTCCTTCGGTCGCATGACGATCGAGCCGGTGGCGCCGCCGACGAAGTCCCAGTTGGCGACGAAGGTCTCGAGCACGATGGCGAGCGCGAGCGTGGCAATGGCGAAATAGACCCCGCGCAGGCGAAGCGTGAGATAGCCGGCGGCGAGCCCGATCAGCCCGCACACCACGCCGGCCGCCGGGATCGACAGATAAAGCGGCACCTCGGCCAGCCTGATCAGCGCGATCGTGGTGTAGGCGCCGATGGCGAAGAATGCCGCGCTACCGAAGTTGACGTAGCCGGTGTAGCCGCCGAGGATGTTCCACGCGGTCGCCAGCACGACGTACTGGAGCACCACGTAGCCGGCGAAGAAGTAGTAGTCGTTGCCGACCACGCGGGTCGCGGCGAGCGCGGCCAGCACCAGGCCGGCGGCAAGCGCGACATAGGTGCGGGTGCGCACGCCTTACCTGCCCAGCAGCCCGGCGGGGCGCACGGCGAGCGCGAACAACAGGAACCCGAACGCCACCGCCGGCGACCACGACGGCCCGTAATAGGTCGAGGTGATGCTTTCGGCGAGGCCGAGGACCAGCGCCGCGAGCAAGGTGCCGCCGGCGCTGCCCATGCCGCCGAGCACGACGATCGCGAACACGCGCCCGATATAGGCCCGGCCCATCGACGGCTCGACCGGGCCGATCACCACCAGCAGCGCGCCGGCGATGCAGGCGGTGGCGATGGCGATGCCGAAGGCCAGGCGCTTGATCCGTACCGGGTCGGCGGCGACCAGTCTCAGCGCCTGCTGGTCCTGCGCCACCGCCCTGATCGCGCGCCCGGTGAAGGTGCGCGCGAGATACAGCTGCAGCGCCCACACCATCGCCAGCGCGACCAGGAACGGCACCAGCATCCGGGTCGGCAGCAGCACCGCGCCGAGCGCGACGGTGGGACCGATATAGGGTGCTGACACCAGCCGGTAGTCGACGCCGTAGCTGAGGATCAGGCCGACCTCGATCAGGAACATCAGCCCGAAGAAAAACGCGAGCCCGCGCAAGGACTCGTCCTCGCGCGCCTCGAAGCTCGCCTGGTAGAGCGAGTACACCGCGACCCCGAGCACAAAGAACAGCGGCGCCAGGCCCGCGCCCGCCAGCACGGGGTCGACACCCCAGCGTGCATTGACTCCGTACACCGCGTAGGAGCCCAGCAGCACGAACGCCGGATGGGCGATGTTGACCACGTTCAGGTAGCCGAACGCGAGCGTCAGCCCGAGCGTGACCGCGGCGTAGAAGCCGCCGAGCATCAGCCCGGAGGCGAGCGCGCTCAGGAACAGGTCGCTCAAGACACTTGCCGCGCGCCCGCCCTGGCGGGCGGCTAGGGCCTCGCCTTTGCGAACGGCGTGATCAGGCTGCCCGAGCGCCAGTCCTCGGGCAGCAGCACCACCCGCGTGCCCGGCCTGGTGAACTGCTCGAGGCTGTTGTCCTTGAGGCCCTGGAACTGGACCATCAGGATGCGCCCCTTCTGCCATTCGCCGCCGGGTCCGAAGCGGATGTTGCCGACCACGGTCTCGAACTCGTGGCTGCGGATGTAGTCGGCGAGCGCGTCCTGGTCGATCTTGCCCACCGCCTCGACCGCGTCGCCGAGAATCTGCATGTTGGCGTAGGCGAACGGCGGCAGGTAATAGCCGAGCGGGTCGACTCCGGCGTCGGCGGCGACCGCCTGGTACTTGGCGAGGAACGCCTCGATGCCCGGGAACTTGAGCGTCGGCTCGGGCACCCAGAAGTCATAATTGACGATGCCGTTGAGCAGCGGCCCGAGCGCCTCCTCGAACGAGGCGTACTGGAGGCCGACCATGCCGCCGCCGAACAGGGCGGCGTTCAGGCCGAGCTCGCTCACCGCGCGCACGATGCCGGCCGAATCCGGCGGGTAGGAGGCGACGTAGACGACATCCGGATTCTCCGCCTGGATGGAGCGGATCACCGGCGTGAAGTCGACCGTGGTCGGCGGGTAGCTGCGGTCGTAGACGACCTTGAGCCCGGCGCGCTCGGCATTGACGCGGGCGCCGATCATGGCGTTGCGCGGGAACTCGGCATCGGCGCCGACCAGGGCCACGGTCCGGGGCTTCGGGTCGAGCGAGAGGGCGAGATCGAAGAAGCCCTTCGACCAGGCGATGCGCGGCTCCGGCCCCGCCGGCAGGATCTGGAAGTAGCGGTCGTAGCCGAAGTCGTCGTTGGTGGCCAGCCCGAACAGCGACATGAACACCATGTCGTAGTTCATCGCGATCGGGATCGCCGGCGCGATCACCGCCGAGCCGTAGCCGGACACGATCAGGTCGACCCGGTCGACGTTGATCAGCTTGGTGTAGATGCCCGGCACCTTGGAGGCGTTGGTCTGGTCGTCGTAGTAGACCAGCTCGACCTTGCGCCCGAGCAGGCCGCCGGCGGCATTGACGTCCTCGGCCCAGATCTGGATCGCGATCAGCGCCGCCTTGCCGGCGCCGGCGAGCGCGCCGGTGAGCGCCATGCCGAAGCCGATGCGGATCGGCTCGGCCGCGCCCGCCGGGACGGCGGCGCCGAGCATCAGCATCACCGCGCCGAGCGCGGCCCGCGCCCACCGGCCGCTGCGCCGCCGGTTGCTTACGAGCTTTGGCATGACGTCTCCTCCCCTGGTTCGTTGCGCTGTCGCCCGCGGCCGGCTCCCCTCTCGCCGGCACGGGCATTCCAGCAGATTCCCTACTCGGCGGCCACCTCGACGCCGATCGCCTTGTTGAGCGCGGGCATCACCGCGTCCGCCATCAGCTCCATCGACCGGCGCGCGAGCCGCGCGTCGGCCCAGTCGTGGAGCGCGTACAGCAGGGTGCCGAAGTCGCCGATCCGGTCGCGGAACGCGAGCAGCTGGTCGACCACGTGCTCGACGGTGCCGCAGATGACGAGGGAGTCGAGCACGTAGTCCAAGCTCAGCGCGTCGTCCGCCATGTCGGGGTCGGCCTTGAACAGGTTGCCGCGCGCGTTCCCGATCAGCTTGCGCATCAGCTGCGCGTAGTAGAAGCCGTAGGGGCCGTCCGCCGACTTGGCGTAGGCGCGCGCGGTCGCCTGGTCGTCGGCGACGAAGATGCTTTTCGCCACCCGCCAGTCGGCCGGCCTGGCGACGCGCCCGCCGAGCGCGCAGCCCTCCCGGTATTTGGGCCAGTGGCTCGCCACCCACTCGGGCTGCAGGAAGTTGGCCGAGATCGGCGTCCAGCCGCGCGCCGCCGCCTCGACCACCCCCTTCGAGAACGGCGCCACTGCGGTGACCACGATTGGCGGGTGCGGCTTCTGATAGGGCTTGGCCACCAAGCCCTGGCCGATCGCCAGGTCCATGGTGCGCGCGGTCGAGATGCGCCAGAACGCGCCGTCGAGATCGTAGGGCGGCTCGCCCGCCCAGATCGCGAGGATCTGGTCGATCGCCTCGACGAACATGGCGGTGCGGTCGGCATCGAGATTGCCGAACGCCTCCGCGTCGGTGAGCAGGCCGCCCGGGCTGATGCCGAACAGGAAGCGGCCCTCGAGCAGGGTATCGAGCATCGCCACCTCCGCCGCGACTCTCAGCGGGTGGTGGTTGGGCAGGTTGACCGTGCCGCTGCCGAGGGTGATGGTGCGCGCCTCGCCCGCGACGCTGGCGATGAACAGCAGGCTCGAGGTGACCGACTCGGCGCGGTCGGTGACGTGCTCGCCGACGAACGCCTCGCAGTAGCCGAGCTTGTCGGCGAGCACGATCGCCTGCTGGTCCTCGCGCAAGGTCTCCAGATAGGGCCGCGCGGGCGGGTGCAGCGGCATCATGAACGCGCCGAGCTTCATCCCCGTCTCGCCCGCCTCACGGCTGCATCGCGTCCGAGATGCCGGTTTCGGCCATCACCGCGCGCGGCACGCCGCGCCCGAGGCCGAACGAGTCCCCGGCCGGCGCGCTGCGGTCGGCATCGAGCATCCGCCCCAACACGCGCCCGCGCACGACCGCCGCCTTGCCGAAGGCGAGGCGCGCCTGGTGCCAGCGCTCGAGCGCGCGGTCGATGTCGGCGTCCGTGCTGAGCGCATCCGCGAGCGCGACCACGTCGAGCGCCGCCTTGGTCACCCCGAAGCCGGTATGCGGGCGGGCGACGAAGGCGGCGTCGCCCACCAGCACCGCGCGCCCGAACCGGATCTCGGGACTGTCGACGTCGAAGATCGCCTGCAGGAACGGCCGCTCGGTGAGCCGCACCAGCTCGGCATATTGCGCGGGCAGGCCGCGCGCGGCATCGGCGCGCATCGCGGCGACGCAGGCCGGGCCGATCTTGTCCGGCGGCATCGACACGTCGTGGCGCCGGCCGTCGCGGTCGGTGAGCAACAGCTCGAGCTCCTCGCCGGGCCGGGCGTGGCGGTACCACACCCAGTTCATGCGCCGCCGGCCGCGGGTCAGCACGCCGTCCTCGTTGGCGATCGGGTAATGCAGGAACTGCTCGCCGGGCGGCAGGCAGAACGACAGCCGGTCGTCCAGCACCTGCCGGGTGGCCTCGGACACCAGCGGCTCGGGAACCATGCCGCGCCAGGCGACGTAGCCGGCATATTCGGGGTTGACGCGGGGCAGATACTGGCTGCGCACGGTCGAGCGCACGCCGTCCGCGCCGACCAGCAGGTCGCCCTCGGCGCTGCCCCCGCCAGCGAAGTGCGCGATCACCCGGCCCGGGCGCTGCTCGATGCGCTCGAGCGGCACGCCGCCATGATAGGCGCCGGCCGGCAGGCACGCGAACAGGCGCCGGTACAGCAGGTCCCACGAGGTCATGATCTGGGGCATGTCGTGGCGGCCGATCTCCGAGCCGTCGAGGGCGAAGGTGATGCGGCCGGCGATCTCGACCCCGAAGCCGTCGTCGACCTCGACGCCGGCGCGCCTGAGCGCGGTCATCAGCTCGGGATGGGTGGCGATGCCGGCGCCGCGGCTGGCGAGCTCGTCCGCGGAGCGCTCGAACACCTGGACCCGCCAGCCCGCGCGGGCGAGCAGCGAGGCGGCGAACAGGCCCGCGACCGAGCCGCCGATGATCAGGGCGCTTCGCCCGCCGCCCGTGGCCGCGTCGCCCATGGGTCTCCCGCGTGGTCGTGGTACCTGCGCGCGGCCATTATGGCACGCCCGCTGACGCCGGGGCTACGCCCGACTGGGCGTTTGGCTTGGCGTCGTGTATCGTCCGCGCATGACGCTCGCCTTCGACCCCGACCGTCCCGAGGTGCTGGCGGACCCGTATCCGCTGTACCGGCGGCTGCGCGCCGAGGACCCGGTCCATGACAGCGACGCGCTCGGCGGCTGGGTGCTGACCCGCTACGACGACGTCAAGCTGGCGCTGCGCGATGCGCGCTTCTCGGCCGACCGGGCGACGCCGTTCGCCGAGCACATGGAGCGGGACGCGCGCCCCGAGCTCGCGCGCATGGGCCGCATCCTGAGCCAGTGGGTGGTGTTCAACGACCCGCCGAGGCATGCGGTGCTGCGCCGGCTGATGGTCGATGCGTTCACCCCGCGCGCGGCCGAAAGCTTGCGCGCGCGCATAGCCGAGATCGTCGACGACCTGATCGGGCGGCTAAAGGGGCGCGCGCGGCTCGACCTGATCGCCGACTTCGCCTATCCGCTGCCCGCGACCGTGATCGCCCACATCCTGGGCGTGCCCGACCGCGACCTCGACCGCTTCCGCGCCTGGTCGGACGACCTGGTGGCGGTGATCGCCTCGATGCGCACGCTGCCCGACCGCATGGCGCGCGGCGCGCTGGCCCTCGCCGAGGTGAGCGACTACCTCGCCGGCATCGTCGGTGCGCGCAAGCGAAGCGGCGCGCGCGGCGCGCTGGTCGATGACCTGATCGCCGCGCACGAGGCGGATGACGCGCTGAGCTTCGACGAGCTGGTGGCGAACTGCGTGCTGATCCTGTTCGCCGGCCACGAGACCACCACCAACCTGATCGGCAACGGCATGCGGCTGCTGCTTGAGCGGCCCGACCAGCTCGCCCGCCTCAGCGCCGATCGCGCGCTCATGGCGGGCGCGGTGGAGGAGATGCTGCGCTTCGAATCGCCGGCGCATTCGGTGGCGCGGGTCGCCGCCGAGGACGTGGAGCTCGCCGGCACCACGATCCGGCGCGGCGAGCGCGTCTTCGCCATGATCGGCGCCGCCAACCGCGACCCGGACCTGGTCGACGATCCCGAGCGCTTCGACGTGACCCGGCCGCCGTCGCGGCACCTGTCGTTCGGCTACGGCCCGCATTTCTGCGTCGGCGCGCCGCTCGCACGAATCGAAGGCGAGATCGCGCTCGCCCGCCTGCTCGACGCGTTCCCGGCGCTCGCGCTCGAGCCGGGGCCGCTCGACTGGGAGCCGTCCTTGGTGCTCCGCGGCCTCAAGACCCTGCCGCTCGCCGTCGCCGGCACGGCCGACCGTCAAGAGGCCAAGGCGCTCGCGTCGCAGTGAGACCGGTCATTCGCCGACGGTTGCCTCGCTAACGATAG
>DASWHU010000378.1:0-2926 GCA_036398035.1 Alphaproteobacteria bacterium
CTCAAGCTCGGGGCGGGCGACCTGTGCCTCAACGTCATGCCGCTGTTCCACATCCACGGGCTGGTCGCAGGCGTGCTGTCCTCGCTTGCCGCCGGGGCTGCGGTGGCGTGCACGCCGGGGTTCAACGCGCTCCGCTTCTACGCCTGGCTCGATGAGCTCAAGCCGACCTGGTACAGCGCGGTGCCGACCATGCACCAGGCGATCCTCGCCCGCGCCGGGCGCAACGCGGACGCGATCGCGCGCTCGCGCCTGCGGCTGATCCGCTCGTCGTCGGCCTCGCTGCCGCCGCAGGTGATGGCGGCGCTGGAGGAGACGTTCGGCGCGCCGGTGATCGAGTCCTACGGCATGACCGAGGCGAGCCACCAGATGACCTCGAACCCGTTGCCGCCGGCAGCGCGCAAGCCGGGCACGGTCGGCATCGCCGCCGGCCCCGAGGTGCGCGTGCTGGCGGCCCCGGGCGCGGCGGGCGAGGTGGTGATCCGCGGCCCCAACGTCACCCGCGGCTACGAGAACAACCCCAAGGCCAACGCCGAGGGCTTCACCGACGGCTGGTTCCGCACCGGCGACGAGGGCCGCCTCGATGCCGAGGGCTACCTGACCATCACCGGCCGGCTCAAGGAGATCATCAACCGCGGCGGCGAGAAGGTCAGCCCCAAGGAGGTCGACGAGGTGCTGATGGACCACCCGGCGGTGGCCCAGGTGGTGACCTTCGCCATGCCGCACCCGAAGCTCGGCGAGGAGGTGGCGGCGGCGGTGGTGCTGCGCGAGGGCGCGAGCGCGAGCGAGCGCGACATCCGCGACTTCGCCGCCCGCCGCCTCGCCGACTTCAAGGTGCCGCGCAAGGTGGTGTTCCTCGACGAGATCCCGAAGGGCGCGACCGGCAAGCTGCAGCGCATCGGCCTCGCCGAGCGGCTCGGGGTGTCCGCCTGAGCGCGACATGAAGATCTGCGTCTACGGCGCCGGCGCGATCGGCGGCTACGTCGCCGCGCGGCTGGCGCACGCGGGCGCCGAGGTGACGGTGATCGCGCGCGGCGACAAGCTCGCCGCGATCCGCACGCACGGGCTCAAGCTGATCCAGGAGCGGGGCGACATCGTCACCCGGCCGGCCGCGACCGACGACCCTGCCGAAGCCGGCCCGCAGGACTATGTCATCGTCGCCATGAAGGCGCACGCGGTGCCGGCGGTGGCGGCGCGCATGGCGCCGCTGCTCGGCCCGGCGACCGCCGTGGTGCCGGCGGTCAACGGCGTGCCGTGGTGGTACTTCTACCGGCTCGACGGGCCGTACCGGGACCGCCGGCTCGAGACCGTCGACCCGGGCGGCGCGCAGTGGCGCCACATCGGGCCTGAGCGGGTGATCGGCTGCGTCGTCTATCCGGCGGCCGAGGTGGCGGCGCCGGGCGTGGTGCGCCACATCGCGCTTGACCGGATGCCGATCGGCGAGCCCGACGGGTCGCGCTCGGAGCGCGCGCTGCGGCTCAGCGAGATGATGATCCTGGCCGGCATGAAGGCGCCGGTGCGCGCGCGCATCCGCGACGACATCTGGGTCAAGCTGTGGGGCAACGTGTCGTTCAACCCGGTGAGCGTGCTGACCGGCGCGACCTTGGGCGAGATCGCGCGCGATGCCGGCACGCGTGCGGTGGTGCGGGCGATGATGGTCGAGGCGCAGGCGGTCGGCGAGACGCTCGGCGTGCGCTTCCCGATCGGCGTCGATGCGCGCATCGAGGGCGGCGCCGAGGTCGGCGACCACAAGACGTCCACCCTTCAGGACCTCGAGGCCGGCCGCCCCCTCGAGCTCGCGCCGCTCGTCGGCGCGGTCGCCGAGCTCGGCGACGTGGTCGGCATCGACACGCCCACCATCGACATGATCTACGCCCTCGCCCGCCAGCGCGCGATCACCGCCGGCTGCTGGCCGGAGGGGTGACCAGCTGCGCCGGGCGAAAGGGAAGCCGGTTTCAGCCGTCTCTGGCGAAGCGCTCGGCGAGGCGCAGCCAGTCGTCGGCGGACAGGAGCGCGACCAGCACGAAGCCGTGCGGGGCGTCCGGGTCGGCGGCGAACACGCCGCTGCCGCCTTCCTCGGGATAGGCGCCGGTCGCGGCGCGCATGAGGTTGCCGTGGCCGACGATGACGGTGTTCGCGCCTTCCGCCGGCCGCGTCGCCAGGACCCGCCGTGCGCGCCGGATCGCCGCTTCGAGTCCGCCGACGTATTCGGCGGCGCGCGTGTTCATGATCTCGCGCGTGGTCGCGACCGGCCCGAGGTCCATCAGGCGCGCGGTCTCCACCGCCCGGCAGTACTCGCTCGACAGCACCTTGGCGACGGGGATGGCGAGTGCGCGGATCGCGGCGCCGAGCCGCCGCGCCGCCTCGCGCCCCTCGGCCGAGAGCTGGCGCATCTCCGAAGGCTCGCAGCTGGTCCAGTCACCGGCCGCCGCGACCCGGTCGTGCTGGCCCCAGTCGGTCGCCGCGTGGCGGACGTAGATGGTGTAGCCGCCGGCGCGCAGCGCCTCGACCAATGCCGCGCCGGCAAGCTCGTCCGCGCGCGCAACTTGAGCCGCGGCGATGACGACGAGCGCCGAGACCAGCACCGCCGGCAGTCCACGAGTCTTCGCCATGACGCGCCGCCGCACCGTTTCCCACAGTCTACAGGCCTGCCTTGACGAAAGTCTCCAGTGGCAAGAACAGCCGGCGCGGCAATGATGCGAAGGGGACGAAGCCATAGCGCCGATAGAATGTTTCCGCGCGTTCGTCCTTGGCATCCACCACCACCGCATATACGGCGAGGGCGACACTTGCGCGGAGCACGCGCCGAACAGCGTCGAGCAGGAGCAACTCGCCCAAGCCCCTTCGCTGGTACGAAAGATCGACCGCGAGCCGGCCGAGCACCGCCGCCGGCACCGGATAGTGCGGCAACCGCTTGGCCAAGGGCGGC
>DASWHU010000379.1:0-1852 GCA_036398035.1 Alphaproteobacteria bacterium
CGCCGAGAAGTTGGAGCCGGTGCCCGAGCCGTACTTGAACAGGCGCGCCTCGCGCACCCACAGGTCCATGATGCCGCCCTCGTTCACCAGGTCGTCGGCGACGCCCTGGATGAAGCAGGCGTGCGGCTGAGGCCGCTCGTACGCGGATTCCGAGCGCTTCAGCGCGCCGCTCCGGTGGTCGACGTAGTAGTGGCCCTGGGCCGGGCCGTCGATGCCATAGGCCCAGTGCAGCCCGGTGTTGAACCACTGCGGGCTGTTGGGCGCCGCGACCTGGCGGGCGAGCATGTAGCGGAGCTCGTCGTAGAACGCGCGCGCATCCGCCTCGGTGTCGAAGTAGCCGCCCTTCCAGCCCCAATAGGTCCACGCCCCGGCCATGCGGTCGAACACCTGCACCGTCTTGGTCTCGCCGCCCGTGGCGGCTGCCTTGGCGACTGGCTCGGCGGGCGAATCGGGGTCGGGACGGCGGCGCCACAGCCACTCGGGCACGTCGGCCTCGGCGACCGGCTTGAGCGTCGCGGCCACGCCCGCCTTGCGGACGTACTTCTGGGCCAGGATGTCGACCGCGACCTGCGACCAGGCGGCGGGCACCTCGATGTCGTCGCGGCGGAACACCACCGAGCCGTCGGGGTTGCGAATCTCGCTGGCGGCGGGCCGGAATGGGATGGTGTGGTATGGCGACTCGCCCGCCCGCGTGAAGAGTCGCTCGATTCGCATCGGTGCCCCCGGCTGGCCGCCCGCGCACTGTTGTCGGCGCGATTCAGCTTTATGTTGCGCGGCCCCATATCTGGTGTATGGGTGCTCGCCTCGCCTCAAACTCTAGTGCCGGTCACAGGGCCGTCAAGAGCGAATCACCACATAGGACGCGCTCGCGGCATATCCGCCTCAACATGTTGCAGGCAGATGACATGCGGACGGAAATATCGCGATCTCAGCCCTTTGCCGCCGATTGCTCGCGCCGGCGCGAAGCCGGCGCCGGCTTAGCCCGGGCCGAAGCCGCCGCCGGCAAGGTCCTGGCGGGGTTGCGCCGGGCGCTTGTGGCTGACCGAGTCGAGCATCACGAACGGGCGCACCATCCGGCCGAGGAGCTGCCCGACCGCGGGCGCGTGGATGGCGCGGTCGACCAGGCGCCTGAGGCCGACATTGCCGTCATAGACCGGGCCGGTGCCGGCGTCGAAGTCGCGGACCAGCCTGAGCCGTTCGATGGTCAGGTCGTCGCAAAGCCCGATATGGCGGCGCGCGGCGGCGCGGTGGAACCACGGCGTGCGGTAATGCAGGCGCTGGGGCAGCGACTTGAAGCCGAGCCGGCGGTAGAGCGCGTTGCGCAGCGGCGCCGGCAGCCAATGGGTGAACCAGGTCTGGGTGTGCGAATCGAACGGCACCAGTCGGTGCGGCACCTGGTGCAGCGCGATGCCGCCGGGCTTGAGCACCCGGCCTTCCTCGGCGTAGTACGCCTCGACCAGGTTGTCGGCGACGTGCTCGAGCACCTGCTGGCTGAGGACGACGTCGACGCTGGCGTCGGGGAATGGCAGGCGCCGGCCGTCATAGCCCTGCAGCACCTCCGAGCCGAGCTCGGCATTGATGCGTGCGAAGTGCGCGCTCTCCCGCAGGTCGACGCCGCAGGCGCGATAGCCCAACGCGCGCAGGTAAAGGACGCTCAGCCCGTCGCCGCAGCCGTGGTCGAGCACGGTGATCGAATCCGCCGCGCGCGCGCCCTGATAACGGCGGATCTCGCGCAGCGCGAGCCGCAGGTGGTAGGGCGGCGGGTCCTTGAGCGCGAGGGCGAGGAACGCCTCCCAGCGCGCCGCGATCGCGCTTTGCGACGGCTCGTCGCGCAGCGCGCGGAACGCCTCCT
>DASWHU010000380.1:0-23208 GCA_036398035.1 Alphaproteobacteria bacterium
CGGATGATCTCGACGCCGTTGATCTCGTCGCCGTGCAGCGCCGCGCACACCAACAGCCGCGGGCCGTCGCGGCGGCCGTGCAGGACCTGGACCGGCAGCCCGATCGGGGTGTGGGTCGACAGCTCGGCGATCTTGAGCTCGATCACCGCCCGGCCGCCCGCCTTGACGTGATGGCCGCCGACCACCAGGTCGGGCCGACCGCCGTCAGCCTTTGCCGCGGGTGCGGGTGCGGTGCGGTCTGGCATGCTTCTCGACGAACTCGATGACCTTGCCGGCGATGTCGACTTCGGTCGCCGCCTCGATGCCCTCGAGCCCGGGCGAGGAGTTGACCTCCATCACCACCGGCCCGTGGTTCGAGCGCAGCATGTCGACGCCGGCGACGTTGAGCCCCATGGCGCGCGCCGCGCGCACCGCGGTCGAGCGTTCCTCGGGCGTGATGCGGATGCGCGCCGCGCTGCCGCCGCGATGGATGTTGGAGCGAAACTCGCCTTCGGGCGCCTTGCGCTGCATCGCGGCGGCCACGCGGTCGCCGATCACGAAGGCGCGGATGTCGGCGCCGCCGGCCTCCTTGATGTACTCCTGGACCAGGATGTTGACCTTGGCGCCGCGGAACGCCTCGATCACGCTCTTGGCCGAGTTGTGGGTCTCGCCGAGGACCACGCCGAGCCCTTGCGTGCCCTCGAGCAGCTTGACCACCACCGGCGCGCCGCCGGCCATCTCGATCAGGTCGTCGGTGTAACGGGTGGCGTGGGCGAAGCCGGTTACCGGCAGGCCGATGCCTTGGCGCGCAAGCAGCTGGAGCGAGCGCAGCTTGTCGCGCGACCGCCCGATCGCGACCGATTCATTCAGCGGCCACACCCCCATCATCTCGAACTGGCGCAGCACCGCCAGGCCGTAGAAGGTGATCGAGGCGCCGATGCGCGGGATCACCGCATCGATGCCCGACAGCACCTCGCCGCCATAGCGCACCTCCGGGCGGTGGGCGGTGATGTTCATGTAGCACATGAGCGTGTTGTAGACCTCGATATCGTGGCCGCGCTGGCGCGCCGCCGCGATCAGGCGCTGGTGCGAGTACAGGCCTGGATTGCGGGCCAGCATGGCGATCTTCACGGAACGGTTCTCCTTATCGCCGTTGCGGCGACGCGCTTGCCGACCGACGTCCGCTTGGGCTTGCGCTTGCCGATCAGGTAGGACCGGGACGGATCAACGATCAGCCTGCCGGTCATTGCCGAGCGTCCGATCAGCATGCGAAAGCCCATCTCGTCGCGGTTGGCGATGGTGAGTTCGATCGGCCATTCGAGCTTGCCGATCCGCAACACCGTCTCGAGGACGTAGCGGCGCTCGCGGTGGCCGCCGGAGTTGGTGACGTAGCGCCGGTCCACGACCCGCGCCAGGCACGACTTTCTGACCCGATCGTTGCGTTGCAGCGGGTGCAGGGTGAAGGCGACCCACTGCTCGCCGTCGATCGTCCGCGGCCGGATGTCCCAGGCGTGAATTGCCGAGGTGCGCGCGCCGGTGTCCAGCTTGGCCTTGACCTTTTCCACCCCGAGCGCCGGCAATGCCACCCATTCGCGCCAGCCCACCGCGTGCCGGTGCTCGTCGTCCATCGCCCGCCGTTCCCTCACGCCGCGACACCGCCAGCGCCGGTCATAGCGAACCCGGCGCGCCGCCGCAACGGCGCGCGCGACCCCTCGCGTGCCGCCGCCGGCGAACGCGCGGTCAGTCCTGGCGCTTTTCCTCGAGGCTCCGAAAGTAGGCGATGATGTCGTCGAGCTGGTCGTCGCTGAACACGAAGTCGGGCATCTCGAAATGCGGCGTGCGCATGAACGTGCGCAGCCAGAGCTCGGACTTCTCCGGGTTGTTGGCCAGACCGCGGAAGCTCGGCAGGCCGACCACGCCGACCCGCACCTGCTTGTCCGAGACGACGTGGCAGTCCGAGCAGATCTCGAGCGCGATCGCCTCGCCGTTGCTGACGCTGCCGAGTTCCGCGGCCGCCCCCGGCCCGGCAATCAACGGGCTCGCCGCCGCCAGCACGGCGGCAATAAGGGTGGCATTCAATCGAGTTCGTAGCATGACCATTGAGCCCTCGTGGATTCGGTTGCAACGCTGCCGCCGGAAGCGGCCGGTGGCCATAACCTGTATCATGGACGGCGCGCGGCCGTGGGCGGCGACGACGTTACTCGGTGCAGTCGCCGGCGGTGATCCGCTCGACCGTGCCGGCCGCCCAGATCAGCCGGTCCTCGGGGCACCCGCCGTTGTCCCGGCACAGGCGGATATAGGTGGCGAGCGCCGCCGCCGCATCCCCGTCGCAAGCGTTCATCTTGACCAGCGCCAGCCCGTAATCGTGCCAGTAGCCGACCTGGTCGGGCGCGAGCTCGGTGGCGACGCGCAGGTCCTCGACCGCGCCCGCGAAGTCGCCGAACCGGTGCAGCCTGAGGGTGCCGCGCCCGGCGCGCACCTGGCGGTCGTAGGCGCCGTAGAAGACGGCCTTGTCGTAGGCGGCCAAGGCCTCGTCGGAGCGGCCCAGCGCTTCGAGCGCGGTCGCCTTGGCGGCGAGCGTCCCCGGCTCGAGCGCATCGAGCGCCAGCGCCTGATCCCATTCGACGATCGCCTGCGAGCGATTGTCCAATCCCCAATACGCCCAGCCCCGCTGGGCCAGGATCTCGGCGGCCTGGGGACGCAACGCCAGCGCCCGGTCGTATCTCTGCAGCGCGAACACGTGCTGGCCGCCGAGGGCAAAGGTGACGCCGCGCTCGAAGTGATACATCCAGAAGGCGCCGTGGCTGAGCGCACGGTCGAGATAGCCGCCGGCGGCGTCGTAGCGCCCGGCCCGCGACAGCAGCTCGCCGCTGACGAAGTCGGGGTAGCCGAGCAGCGGCCGCAGGTCAGGGTACCGCTGGGCGCTGTATTCGACCTCCTTCATGAACCCGGAGATGTCCTGGAGCGCCTTTGCCACCGTCAGCTCGGCGCGCCACCACGGCACCAGGCTGTCGAGATAGGCGGCGCGGATGACGAACGAGCCGGGCACCAGGTCGAGCCCCTTGCGCATCACGAACTCGGCGTCGCTCGCGTTGCCCAGCCACTTGTGGGCGGTAATCAGGCGCGCATAGGCGGCGCTGAGCCGCGGCTTGCGCGCCACCGCCGCCTCGAGGTCCCGGCGCGCGAGGTCGAGGAACTCGCCCATCGCCCGCCGGCTCGCCGGGCGAATCTTGTCCGCGGGCACCGTGCCGCGCACGATCCAGACCAGGTGCGCGTAATAGGTGCCGCGCGCGAGCAGCGCGGCGTACGACTCCGGGCGCTTGTCCAGCCAGCGGTCGAGGGTCTCGGCAAGCTCGGGATCGGAGTTGGCGAAGGCGCTGTAGGCGTGGTCGACCAGGCGGTCCGAGGCGCGCCCGTTCTCGAACGCGTTCTGATAGGCCGCAAGCCAGGTCTCGAGCTTGGTCAGCGACCCGCGCCGCAGCATGTCGAGGATGTCGAGCTTGTCGGCATAATCGAGGGCGCACACCGGCGCCGCGGCGAGTGCCAGCGCAAGCACCACCCCGACCAGGCCGACGGCCCGGCCGATCCGCCGTCGCGTCCGCCGCCCTACCATGGGCCCGCGGTGCGCCGCCCGCAGGTGATCGGCATTGTGCCCGTGACCGACATCGGCGCCATTATTCCAGCGCGACGGTCAACCGCAAGCGCGGCGCGCAGTCACGACACCAACAGGATCACGATTCCGCCGACGATCAGGCCGATGCCGGCAACCTCGCGCAGGGTCGAGCGCTCGCGGAACACCAGGGCCGAGACGACGAAGGTGAACACCAGCTCGATCTGGCCGAGGGCGCGAACATAGGCCGCGTTCTGGATGGTCATGGCGGTGAACCAGCCGACGCTGGCCACCATGCCGGACACGCCGACCCACCTCGCGACCCGCCAGCAGCGCAGCACGGCGGCAAGCTGGCCGGGCTCGCGCCACGCGATATAGGCGCCCATCAACAGGGTCTGGAATACCAGCACCGAGGCGAGCGTCAGCGCCGCCCGCATGACGAAGCCGTCGCCGCCCAGCGACAGCGCCGCCGAGCGGTAGGACACGGCGGCGATGCCGAAGCCGGCCCCCGACAACAGCCCGATCAGCGCCGGCTTGCCGGCGATGTCGGCGGCGAGCGCGGCCAGCCCGGCGCCGGTGCGCGCCGCCGACAGCGCGATCACCCCGGCCAGGCTGACCAGGATCGCCACCGCGGCGCCCAGGCTGACCGCATCGCCCAGGATGACGATCCCGAACAGCGCCGTCTGCACCGTCTCGGTCTTCGAGTACGCGGTGCCGACGGCAAAGTTGCGGTAAGCGAACAAATGCAGCAGCAATGCCGTCGCCGCGATCTGGGCGAGGCCGCCGATGCCGCAGGCGAGCGCGAAGGCGGAATTCGGCGCCGGCACCGGCTTGCCGGCAAGGGCGGCGAGGCCGACCACATAGAGAACCGCGAGCGGGGCGGCGTAAAGAAAGCGCGAGAAGGTCGCGCCGGTGGTGCTGAGCCGGCCGATCAGGTGCTTCTGGAGCGCCGAGCGCAGGTTCTGGAAGAACGCCGCAGCGATCGTGATCGGAACCCACGCCTCCATTCGACCCCCTGCGCACCCCGGCAAGGCGCGCAATAGACCAAGAAAAGCAGCCTGCCGGCAAGGCCAACCGCGAACTCCGCGCGGCACGCGGGGGTGCGCACGCAATGGTCACAAATTTGTCCCGGCCGCGAGGTTGGCCCGCGGATACGCTCGGCCTAACTCCAGTCTTCGGGAGAGAACGGGACCAGATGTCGGGTTTCGCGCGCGTACCCGTTGCACAACTTTTAATTGCAGCGGCGATCGCATTCGTCGCCGCATTGAGCGGCGGCGCGGCCTCCGCTCAGGACGATCCCGGCGCGATCGTGCGCGAGCACCGGATCACCGACTCGGTTGCCGTCGTCCCCGACTGGCGCCGGCCGATGCGATCGCGCGACAGCGCGCTGGCCGAGTACGCGAGCGTGTTCGACTGCACCGGCCAGATCCTGCACCAGAGCTTCAAGGGCGCGCTCGAATCCCCGCTCAGGTTCTGGTTCGGGGTGCGCGACGACGACCGCATCGGCGGCATGGTGACCAAGGTCGGCACGCCGCTGGACCTGCCCCAGCAGGAGATCACCGGCAGGCTCTCGCCCCATTACGACCACGACGGCCGCTTCACCGGCGGGCGCTTGCTGGTCAACTGGCCCTATGCCAATGCCGGCCAGCCGGTCGAGCTCGCCATGATGCGCGAGACCTTCATCCGCTCGGGGCCGCGGATCAACGGCGTCGGCAAGATCCTGCACCGCACCACCAAGCACACCTATCTGGCCGGAAGCCTGTCGTTCGACCCGGCCAGCCACGCCTCGCTGTCGTCGTTCTATCGCGTCTCGTTCATCGCCGCGACCTGCTACCCGGCCCACGACCTGCCCGAGCTGACCAGCGCCGAGTAGTCGGCGCGAGGCGCCCGGCGCCGGCACCGGCGGCCGCCGGCTTCCAGACCGCGAAGATAGCGACTAGGGTGGCCCCATGCGCGCTCCTGCCGGACTCGCCGCGGTCGCGGTCCTTGCCGCCGTGCTGTCGGCCTGCGCCGGGCCCGAGACCGAGGCGCCGCCGTCCGCAGCCCCGGGCGCGGTCGCGGCGCTGGTGGCGCCGCCGCCGCCCAAGCCGGCGGTGATGATCCGGTTCGATTGCCTCGGCACGCTGCTGCACCCGCCTGTCGCCGGCGTCGGCGAATCCCCGATCAAATTCTGGCTTGGCGTGCGCGAGGACGGCACGCTCGACGGCCGCGTGGACCAGGCCGGCGCGCCGCTCGACCTCGGCCCGGGCCCGCTGTCGGGCCACATGAGCTTGCGCTACGACACCGCCGGCCGCCTGATCGGCGGCACCGCCCTGGTCAACTGGCCGCACAGCCGCGACGGCCGCCCGGTGGAGCTGTCCCTGATGCGCGAGACCTTCATCGCCTCGGGCAGCCGCGCCAACGGCGTCGGCCGGGTCCGCCACCGCGCCAGCGACCACACCTACGTGACCGGCGGGCTGATGCTCGATCCCCAGGCGCACCCGGCGTTGGCCGGGATGGCCAGGGTCACGGTGCTGTCCGCGACCTGCCTGCCGAGCAGCGCCGACGAGCGGCCGGTTGCCGCCGGCCGTTGACACGGCGCCGGCGGCTCAGCCGGCGATATTCGCCTTGTACAACGCCACCGCCTGCTCGAGCTCGTAATAGTCGTCGCAGCCGAACAGGCAGATCAGGTCGAGCTGACGCAGGTGGTACTCGGCCATCTCCAGGTTGCCGACCTCGAGATAGGCCTCGCCGATGTACTGGTGCGCGCCGGTCAGCTCGGGATCGATCTCGAGCGCGCGCCGGTAGTAGGCGAACGCCTGGTCGAAGTCCTGCAGCCGGCGATGAACATAGCCGAGCTCGTTGTAAGCCTCGGCGTTGCCGGGATCGGCCTCGACCGCCGTCCCGAACGCCGCCAGCGCGGCCTCGTAGTCGCCGGCGTCGATCGCCTGGTATCCGGCCGCCATGTCGGCGCTCGGTGCCGCGCTCTCGACCCCGCCGGCACCAAGCGATTGCAGGATCGCATTGCGGTTGGCGAAGGCCGCCGGTGCGGCCACGGCGACCAGCGCGGCACCGGCCATCGCCGCGGCGACGGCGATCCGGATCGCGATCTTGTTGGCCATCTTGCCTGCCTCCCTGCTGGCACGCGGCCCCGGCCGCCAGCCCGGGCGGAGCGTCCGGGGACCGGGGCCCCCCATAGATAATATCTCGGCGCGGCGCTGGCTACCTCGTCGCCGCCGGGGCCGCCGCCTGAGATGCCCGCGGCGCGATCGTCCGGGCTCGACGTGCGACCTCTCAAGGTCTTGGTCGCACCACTTCAAGCGCCGGCAAAAGGACGGCGCGGTGGCAACTCACTTGACAGGGGAATGCCATCCCCCGATGATCCGACCTGGAGGATTTCCTGGTCGTCGGGGGCATTGGCCGCATCGTCCGCGTCGGACGTCGCTGCTGCCGTCGCGTGGTCCCGATCCGGTGTCGCCGCGACAGGCGTGCGGCTCGGCCAGGAGATGGCGCCCGGTGCGCCGGGCGCGAGTTCAGCAATGTGTCTCAAGGGAGGTCACCCAAGATGAAATCAGGGCAAGTCCTACACGTGACGGCGCTCGCCGCCGTCATTGGGGCTTTCGCTGCGACGTCGGCCCTCGCGGATAGCAACGCCGCGCGGATCCGGCACTGCCCGGACAGCGACTGGTGCCATTACCATCGCACCGTCGACACCGGCTGGCGGCACAGCCCCTTGGCCCAGATCAACAAGGACAATGTGGGCCAGCTTCGCCCGGCCTGGATCTTCCAGCCCGGCGATACGCGCATGGGCAGCCATGTCACCCCGCTCGCGGTTGACGGCGCGGTCTATACCGCCAGCAACCCTTCGACCGTGTGGAAGCTTGACGGCGCCACCGGCAAGCGGCTGTGGTCGTGGAAGCCCGAGCTTGACCAGGCGGTCGTGGCACGGTCGTTCTTCTCGCATACCCGCGGGCTCTCGGTCGGCGACGGGCGCGTCTACATGGGCACCGCCGACGGCCGTGTGGTCGCGCTCGACGACCTGTCGGGCGAGGTGGTCTGGGAGAAGCAGGTCGTCGACTCGACCAAGGAGACGGCGGGCTTCTCGGGTGCCGGCACGTTCGTCAGCTCAGATCTGATGATCATCGGCCAGAACGGCGGCGAGTACCCGGTCGAAGGCAAGATCTTCGGGCTCGACCCGAAGAGCGGCGACACCAAGTGGACGTTCTACACCACCGGCCGCGGCGACGATCGGGCGCTGGCCACCTGGGGTGGCGATTCGTGGAAGTACGGCGGCGGCGGCTCGTGGCAGGCCGGCACGATCGACTACACCAACAACCAGGCGATCTTCGGCACCAGCAACCCGAACCCGGACTACGACTACTGCGGCGACCAGTGCCGCGATCCGAACGCCGACGCGCACCGTCCCGGCGACAACCTGTACACCTCGTCGACGGTCGCCCTCGACCTCGATACCGGCAAGCTCAACTGGTACTTCCAGGAAGCCCCGTCGGACGCGTACGACTACGACTCGGCGCCCGGCGAGTTCCTGATCCTGGCCGACGACAGCGGCCGGCGCGTGGTCCTGCATCCCGGCAAGAACGGGTTCGACCACGTCTACGACGCCAAGACCGGCCAGCCGATCAACGTCTATCCGGACATGAAGAACCAGAACTGGACCACCGGCTACAACTTGGAGTCCGGCCAGTGGGAGAACATCTTGTGGCCGAAAGCGGGCGAGAAGACCCTGGTCTGCCCCGCCATCGACGGCGGCCACAGCTGGAACCCGGGCAGCTACAGCCCGCAGACCGGCCTGTTCTACCGCACGGTCCAGGAGTGGTGCATGTGGCTGACCGTGGCGCCGAAGGGCGGCGCGGACTACATCACCGCCGGCTCAGAGGTGCGCACCACCGAGCCGTTCGCCCAGGCGTTCATGGCCGCGGAGTGGATCGGCACCAACCCTCCGGGCGATACCTCGCACGGCTACATCACCGCGCGTGACCCGGTGTCGGGCAAGCTGGCGTGGGAGAAGCGTTACGACATCATCCCGCACTCGGCGCTGATGACCACCGGCGGCGGCCTGCTGTTCAACGCCACCACCGACGGCTACGCCGAGGCGCTGGACGCGGAGACCGGCGACCTGCTGTGGCGGTTCAACAACGGCTCCGGCCACAACGGCGGCATCATTTCCTACGCCGCCGGCGGCAAGCAGTATGTGGCGGTGGTCAGCGGCCACGGCTCATATGTCGGCCGCGCGGTCGAAAGCCTCAATCGCGACAAGCTGGTCAATTACCAGGAGAGCTCGGCGCTGGTCGTGTTCGCCCTGCCGTAAGCGACGACCTTTTTCGGCGGGGCAAGGGGTTAGCCCCCTTGCCCCGCCTTTTTTTGTGCATTATCTGTCTGGCTCGCCCTGTGGCAGACTATCAACACCTACAGGAGATTCGCTTGTGACCTTGACGACGTGCAGCCTACGGCGCCTGGGGCTGGCGCTGGTCGCGATCCTGGCGTTGGCGGCGGCGGCGGGCCGCGGAGCCGAGCCCGCGCGTGCCGCCGACGATCCGGCGTCCGCCTATCCGAACACGAACCCGATGGCCGGCGACCAGGAGGCGACCAAGGAGGGCGCGCGCCTGTATTTCAAGTGGTGCGTCGCCTGCCACGGCAAGCACGCCGACGGCCAGGAAACACGGTTCGGCGCTTACGGCGCGGACTTGACCAATTTCTGGCGCGGCTATCCCCAGTTCGTGGTCATCGTTCTCAACGGCCGCACCGGCAATATCGGCATGATGCCACCGTGGGGCGGCGTGCTCGACGAGGACCAGATTTCCCAGATCGGCGCCTATCTCGAAACTCTGGCGACCGCCAAGGCGCGCTGGGTCGGGTACTGATCGCGCCTCGGCCGCAACCGGACACGTTTGAAGGAGATCTCATGACCAAGCTGACACTCACCGCCGTGGCGCTCGGACTGGCCGTCGCCGCCGCGATCCCCGCGCAGGCCGCCGATCCGGTGGACGATACCCCCCCGCAGACCCTCTATAGCGGGATCTGGTTGTGCTCCACGCCCGAGGCTTACGACTCGGCGGTCGAGCGCGCCGCCGACCTGCCGCGCGACCAGATGGGGCCGCTCGAGACCGAGCTGGCAAAGACCAAGCAGTGCATCGTCGTCGATAACGACGACGTCGAGGAGATGATGGCGCCGTTCGTCACCGTGCTCGAGCAGCGCGGCGGCAAGGTGTTGATCCATTACATGGTCGAGTTCGAGAAGCGGATCGAGCTGCTGCACCGCCAGGTGACCCAGGTCATGTTCACCGGCTGGACCGACAGGGCGAACCTGCGCAACTACTACGAGTGGCTGACCGGCAAGCCGCAGACGTGAGGCCGCGCGGTCGGGCCGGGCGAGGGAACGTCCCGGCCCTTGCCCGGCGAGCGGCGGCGGCCGTGGTCGGCGCGCTGCTGCTGGTGCCCGCGGCCGGCGGCGTTGCGGTCGCGACCGAGCGGGGCCGCGCGATGACCATCGAGGGCACCATTCGCCTGGCCGCCGGCGCCGAGGACGCGCTCGCTCCCGGCGACCGGCTGATCGTCAAGATCTTCCATCCCGGCGAGGGAGTCGAGATGGACCCCAAATACCAGATCGAGACCGATTTCAGCTTGCCGATGGCGTTCCGCATCGCGCCGCCGATCGACATGAACGCCAATGCCCGGTGGCCCGACTATGTGGTCGAGGCATTCACCGACCGCGACGGCGACGTGCTGTCGATGGTCGCCGGCGAGCTCTATGCACGCACCCCCCGGGCGCTCGCGCTCGGGACCGCCGAGGTGGTCCTGGACCTCGCCCCGCACGGCCCTTGAGGCCGCGACGCGCGCGCCGCCTCCGGGCTACAGGCCATAGACCTGCGCCATGGCACGGCAGGCGCCGCGGTCGGTCACCGCCGGATCGGGCAGGAAGCCGACCGCGACCTGGCCGCTGTCGGCGCTGGCGACGGCGCGCGCGAGGATCGCTTGCCTGAGCCGCGCCGTGGTCCATTCGGGATGCGCCGCCAGCAGGCACGCGGCCAGCGCGCTGACCCGCGCCGCGGCGTAGCTCGAGCCCGACACCCGGCGCTGGCCACCGTCGAAGTCGATCACCCGCAGCCCGAAAGCCGGCACCATCAGGTCCACCGTCTGCCGCCCCCAGTTGGCGTGCTGGTAGAGCCGCCCGCTCGCCATCGCCGAGGTGACCGTGATCAGGTTCGGCAGGTCGAGCGCCGCCGGATACATCGGCTCGCGGTCGAGGTCGCGCGACAGGTTGCCGGCGGCGGCGATGAACAGGATCTCGGTGTGGCGCGCGGCGGCGTCGGCGAACGCGCGCCAGTTGGCGGCCTCCGGATCGGCCAGCGAGATGTTGACCAGGCGGATGTGCTTGGCCGCCGCGTCGGCCACCAGATCGGTCAGGCGCGCCATGTCCGGCCATGGGTAGCGGTAGGGCACCAGCTTCGCCACCGGCGCCTCGCGCGCGACCAGGCTGGCCGTGCCGGTGCCGTGGTGGGCGGGAAAGAACACCGATTCCACCGGGTCGGCGTCGAACGGGCGGCGGTCGAGGTCCCAATAGTCGAAGCCCAGCAGGTCATCGTCGACATCGCGCGCCAGCCGCGCTTCGATCTCGGGCAGCAGGTAGTTGACCCCGGTGTCGATCAGCGCCACCGCTAGCCCGCCCGGGTCGCGCCGGCGCGGCACCTCCGGATTGACCGGCTCCTGCCAGCCGACCGGCGCGAACAGGTCGTCCAGGTGCTCGATCGCCTGCAGGTCGCCGTCCGGGCCGTAGACCAGCCGGCGCGCGGTGCGGATGGAACAGGTGATATCGGCGCTGGCGAGCAGCTCGGGCCGCCGTCCGCCCTGGCTGTCGAACTGCGCGGTGACGTCGCGCAGCTCGCCGCCGGGGGCCAGCCGCAGGATGGTCAGCACGCCGCCCGATACCTCGAAGCTGACCCGCCAGCCGGTCGGCGAGACCGCGCGCGGCTGGACATGGAAGCCGCCGAAGCCCGGCAGCAGGGCGGCCTTCTGGGCCATGTCCTCGACCGCGGGCGCACGACAGGCGAGCTCGAGCGCGGCGCCCACCAGCGACGCATGATCCGTCTCCCCGGCCGCCGCGGCCGGCAACGCCCGCAGCCACACGGCAAGCGCCAGCAGCAGGGCGGCAGCGCCCTGCGCCAATCCCGTCCTGCCCGTGCCGGCGGTCACGCTCGCCCTCACCAGGGCCGTTCGATCGCCTCGTCGCGCATATGCGCCTCGCGCCACTGCTGGCGGAGCGCTTCGGCGGCCCGCGCCCGGTCGCGGACCATCTCCACCACCTGCTCCGCCTCCTTGGCGGTCAGGTCGCGCTGCCTGCCGCCGGGAGTGGTCTCGGCCGTTTGCTGCGCGGTCGGGGTGCCTTCCGGCACCACCTCGCCCATCTCGCCCTGCGGCGTCCCTTCGCGCTTCGTCTGGTCCTGGTCGCTTTGCTCGCGCTGCGCGTCGGCCTGCTTCTCGAAGTCCTGGCCGCGGTTGGCGGAGCCCTTCCTGTCGCGTGCCTCGGGGTTGGCCTGCGGCTGCACCCGCTGGGCCTTGAGCTCGTCGTAAAGGCGGTCCGCGAGCTCCAGATTGTACATCGCATCGGCGATCTGCGGGTCGAGCTCGAGCGCCTCGCGGTAGTTGTCCATCGCCTCGCGGATCGGGGTCATGGCGTCGCGGAAGGTGCGCATCGCATTCAGCGACCGCTGATAGTGGACGTTGCCGAGATTGTAGTGGACCCGGGCGGCGAGGGCGCCGTCGTCAGTGTCGAGCGCCCGCATGTACTCGGCCTGCGCCTTCTCCAGATCGTGAAGGCGGAAGAACGCATTGCCGTAATCGTAGTGCAGCCGGGCCGAGTCCGGCAGCTGGCTCAGCGCCGCCTCGTACAGCTCGCCGGCCTCGCGATAGCGCGCCTCGGCATAGGCGCGGTTGGCCAGCGCCACCGCCTCGTAAGGCGAGTCGATGGTCTCGAATGCCGCCAGCGACAATAGCAGCGTCAGCGCCGCCGGCACCCGTATCAGCGATCGGGTCATGGCCTAGGCCTCCATCTCCGCGCGCGGCCGCTCGGCGAACAGCATTTCGGTCGCCAACAGCACCAGCGCGATCACCACGAACCAATGGTAGCGTTCGACCAGGCGCTCGCCCTCGGTAACCTCGAGGTCGCGCTGCGCCTTGTTGGCGATATGGTCGACGAACAGCGTGTTCAGCTCGAACGGCCCGGTGCGGGCCTGCAGATAGGCGCCCTTGCTCGCCCGCGCCAATTGCTTGAGCAGCGGCTCCTGCATCACCGAGACCACATCCTGGCCGGCGAAGCGCAGATATTGGCGCGCCCCCTCCTTGGTCGTGATCGGGATGCGCGCGCCCTCGGCGGGGTCGCCGATGCCGACCGAGTAGAGCGCGATGCCCTCGCCGGCCGCGGTCCGCGCCGCCTCCAGCGGCAGGCTGCCCTGGTCCTCGCCGTCGCTGAGGATGATCAGGTCGGTATGGGCCGCGTCCAGCTCGCCGTAGCCGTAAACCGTCTTGAGGATGGCGTCGCCGAGCGCGCTCCCCTGGCGCTCGACGCTGCTGGTCGTCACCTGAGCGAGCCGATTGAGGAAGAACGCATAGTCCATGGTCAGCGGGCTTTGCAGGCTGGCGCGGCCGGCGAACGCGACCAGCCCCAGGCGATGGCCGCCGACCTGTCTCAGATCGTCGACGAACGCGGCGATCGCCGCCTTGGCCGCCTCCAGCCGGTTCGGCGCGACGTCCTCGGCGAGCATGCTTTGCGAGACGTCGAGCAGGATGAACAGGTCGCGGCCGCGGCGCGACGCGTCGCCCAGGTCGCGGCCCCATTGCGGCTGGGTGACCGCCAGCGCCAGCAGGCCGACCGCAGCCACCAGGCACGCGGCCTTGACGATCCGCCGCCGCCAGCTGTGGCGGCCCACCAGGCTTTGCGCGAGCCCCAGCGCGACGAAACCGGCAAGCGCCCGCCGGCGGCGGCGGAACCCGAAAACGTAGAGCCACGCCAACGCCGGGACCGCCGCCAGCACGACCAGGAAATAGGGCGCTGCGAGCTGCATTCCGGGCGCGCTCAGGGAAGCGCCCTCAGGCGCGTGTTGACCAGCACGCCCTCGAGCAGCAGCAGGGTGAGCGCGGCCAAAAGCAGCGCCGGGAAGCCCTCGATATAGCGCTGGTACTGCTCGGCTATGTTGGTCGATTTCTCCAGCCTGTCGATCTCGGCGTAGATCGCCGCCAGCGCCTCGGCGTCGGCGGCACGGAAGTACTTGCCGCCGGTGGCGGTCGCCATCTGGGTGAGCGTGTCCTCGTCGATGAACACCTGGGTCGGTATCATCAAGGTGCTGCCGTCGGCCTGGCGTACCGGCCCGATCGCCACGCCGCGCGTGCCGGTGCCGATGGTGTACATCTTGACGTCGAGCGCCTTCGCCGCCATCGCCGCCTGGACCGGGTCGGCGGTGCCGGCGTTGTTGCTGCCGTCGGTCAGCACCACCAGCACCTTGCTCTTGCTGCCGGCGCGGCGCAGGAGCTCGGCGCCCATCACCACCGCGTCGCCGATCGCGGTGCCGTCCTCTTCGGACAGCTGGATGATCTTGACCTCCTCCAGTGCCGCCAGCAACGCCGCGTGGTCGAGGGTCAGTGGGCTCAGGTTGTCGCTGTAGCGGGCGAAGGTGACCATGCCGATCAGGTCGCCCTCGCGCCCGCCCAGGCCATCGCCGTCGCCGCGCACGAACGACTCGAAGGTCTGCTTGACCACCTCGAGCCGGTTGGCCTGCTCATCGCCGATCTGCAAGTCGAGCGCGGCCATGCTGGTCGAGGTGTCGACCACCATGACGATGGCGATGCCGTCGCGGTAGATGCGGGTCACCTGCTGGCCCCATTGCGGGCGCGCCAACGCCAGCACGCACAAGCCGATCGCGACCGCGCGCAGATACGGCAGCGCGGCCCTGAGCCGGGTCATCAGCGTCGGCCCCAGCACGCCCAGGTCGGCGACCAGCGGATAGGCCACGGTCGCCTGCCGGCCGCGCCGGCGCGACAGCTGGACCAGCACCGGCACCAACAGCAGCAGCAGCAGCAGCCAGGGGTTCTCGAACCTCACAGCGCCTCGCCTCCCTGCGCCACCGGCACCCGCGCGCTGGCGTCGGCGGTGTCCTCGACAAAGCGCACCGCGGTGCCGAGCATGTCGCGCATGTCGCGTCCGGGCGGGCGCTGGCGGGCGAACTTGACCCGGTCGCAGCGGCCGAGGAAGTCGCCGACCAGGTCGCGGCGGGCGGCGAGCGCGGTCACCGCCTGCATCGCCGCGCGCAGCACCTCCTCGGTGGTGCGCTCGGGCGCGTGCAGGCCGAACCGCCAATCGAGGTAGCGCCTGACGATCGCCGACAGGCGCACGTAAAAGGCGTCGATGCGCTCGGGCGTGCCGGCCTCGGCGCCCTCGAGCCGCCTGAGCGCGGCGAGCGCCAGCTCGTGCGCCGGCGAGGTCGGCACCGGCTTCGGCCGCGGCCCGAACCTGACCCGCCGGCGCAGCCACAGCGCCGCCAGCACCACGACCGCAAGCGCGGCCGCGGCGCCGGCGATCTCGAGCCAGGGAATCTCGGTCGGCGGCGGCGGCGGCAGCTCGACCGGCGGCAGGATGTCCTTGGGCTGGGTGATGTCGGCATCCGCCGGCAGCACCGAGGTCACCTCGACCAGCAGCCTGCCGGTGCGGATGAACTCCGGTCCGCGGGTGGTCGAGAAATCTCCCCGTTCGCGTATGCACTCATTCAAATAGACGCAGGCGATCGACGGCGCCTTGCTGGCGTCGACCACCGACAGGGTCATCGGCGGAATCGAGTGCTCGCCGGGCTTGACCGGGTCGAGTACGTAGCGGCGCTCGTTGCGCTCGATGCGGTCGCCGCCGGGAACCACGAACGGGCCGAGCGCCTCCTCGCGCACCAGCTTGAACGGCCCAAGCTCGTCGACCAGGCGCGGAAACGCGACCAGGATCCAGGGCGGCGCCTCGACCGCGAGGGTGACCCTGAGCGTATCGACGATCGCCAACGCGTCGCGGTCGGCGGAGATGACCACGCGCACCTTGTCCTTGACCGTCTCCGCCTCGACCGCGCCGGGCTCGAGGTTCGGCCCGCCCTCGACCCGGCGGGCGACCTGGGCCCAGGCGGGCGCGGCCGCGGCGACGGCGGCGACCAGCGCCAGCCAAAGCCGGGCCCGCCTCACCGCCCCTCCCCCAGCCGGCGTTCGCGCTGGCGGAAGAAGCGCATCAGCGGGCCGACATAATGCTGGTCGGTGCGCACCTCGATCACGTCGATGCCGAGCGCGCGGAAGAAGTGCCGGCGCTGCGTCCAAGCCTGCTCGCGCCCGGCCCGGAACTGCTCGCGCACCGCGGCGCTGTCGGTGTCGACCAGCACCTCCTCGCCGGTCTCGAGATCGCGCAGGCGCACGAAGCCGACCGCCGGCAGGTCGGTGTCGCGGCGGTCGAACAGGCGCACCGGGATCACGTCGTGACGCCGGTGGACCAGCCGCAGGGCGCGCTCGTAGTCGTCGCCCTCCTCGCCCGGAAAGAAGTCCGAGATCAGGAACGTGACCGAGCGCTTGCGCAGCACCGAATGGAGGTACTCCAGGCTGGACGCGATCCGGGTGCCGGTGCGCTCGGGCTCGAACGCCAGCAGCTCGCTGATCAGCCGCAGCGCCCGGTTCCTGCCCTTGCCGGGCGCGATGAAGCGCTCGACCTTATCGGTGAACAGGATCAGCCCGATCTTGTCGTTGTTGTTGATCGCGCTCAGCGCGATGACCGCGGCAAGCTCGGTCGCGACCTGGTGCTTGAGCCGGGCGACGCTGCCGAACCGGCCCGAGGCGCTCATGTCGACCAGCAGCATGACGGTGAGCTCGCGCTCCTCGACGTACTGCTTGACGAACGGCTGGCCGGTGCGCGCGGTGACGTTCCAGTCGATGGTGCGCACGTCGTCGCCCGGGACGTACTCGCGCACCTCGGCAAACTCGATGCCGCGCCCCTTGAACACGCTGTGATATTCGCCCGCGAAGATGCCGTCGACCAATCGGCGCGTGCGGATGTGGACCTGTTTTACCTGCTTGTAGACTTCGGCGGGCAGCATGGGCGCGGACGGGTCGCTCACGGCACCGGCAGGCGATCGAAAATCTGCTGTACCAGGTCCTCGGTGGTGATGTCCGCGGCCTCGGCCTCGTAGGTGAGCAGCATCCGGTGCCTGAGCACGTCCATGCCGATCGACTTGATGTCCTGCGGCGTCACGTAGCCGCGCCCGTGAATGAACGCATAGGCCTTGGCCGCCAGCGCCAGGTAGATCGAGCCGCGCGGCGAGGCGCCGAAGTCGATGTAGCGGCCGATGTCGAGGCCGTGGGCGGCAGGCTCGCGCGTCGCGTGGACCAGATCGACGATGTAGTGCTTGATCTTGTCGTCGAGGTAGATCTCGTCAACCACGCCGCGCGCGCGCAGGATCGCTGCGGCGTCGGTCACCGCCGCCAGCGGCGGCTCGGGGCTCGTGGTCGCCATGCGCTCGAGGATCTCCAGCTCCTCGTCGCGGCTGGGATAGGTGATCTTGAGCTTGAGCATGAACCGGTCGATCTGGGCCTCGGGCAGCGGATAGGTGCCCTCGAGCTCGAGCGGGTTCTGCGTCGCCAGCACCAGGAACGGCTGGGGCAGGCGGAAGCTCTCGTCGCCGATGGTGACCTGGTTCTCCTGCATCGCCTCCAGGAGCGCGCTCTGCACCTTGGCCGGCGCCCGGTTGATCTCGTCGGCGAGCACCAGGTTGGCGAACACCGGCCCCTTGCGCACCGTGAACGCCCCCGACTGGGGCTGGTAGATCAGGGTGCCGACCAGGTCGGCGGGCAGCAGGTCGGGGGTGAACTGGATGCGCTGATAAGCGGCGTGCAGGCCCTCGGCGAGCGCCACCACGGCGCGCGTCTTGGCCAGCCCCGGGGCGCCCTCGATCAGCACGTGGCCATTGGCGAGCAAGCCGACCAGGATCCGCTCGAGCATGTATTTCTGGCCGACGATCTTGCGCTCCATGGCCCGCATCAGGTCGCCGACGAATTGACTCTGCGTCTCGACCAGGGCGTCTATCTCGCTCACATCCAAAGGCATCACCAGCCGCTGTCCCGTGCTCAAGGATGGTTGAAGGCGGGCACTAATAGCACAGGCGCCCGCGATCTCAATAGCATGGCGGGCGCCGATCCCCGCACCCTACTCGGCAGCCTGGGCATACGGCCGGCCAGTCGCCGCGAGCACCTCGCGATAGGCGCGCTCGATGTCGCCCGCGCCGGCGTTGGCGGCCTGATCGAGGCTCTTGGAGATGGTCGGCGCGGACTCGGCCCCGCACACCCGCTGCACCGGCTGGTCGAGGTAGTCGAACAGGCGGCGCTGGATCTCGTCGGCGACCGGGCCGCCCCAGCTGGTGCCGCGGGTGCCCTGCTCGACGATCAGCACGTTGTTGGTCTTGGCGACGCTGCCGCCGATGGTCTGCCAGTCCAGCCCCGCGCGGTCGAGCGAGCGCAGGTCGATGACCTCGGCCGAGACGCCCAGGCGGTCCGCGACCTCGACGCAGGGACGCACCATCGACAGCGAGGCGAGCACGGTGAAGTCCTCGCCCGGGCGCACCACCTTGGCCTTGCCCAGCGGGATGAAGTAGTCGAGGTCGTCGACCGGCGCCGGGCCGGTGGCCCCGTAGAGGTCGAGATGCTCGACCACCAGCACCGGGTCGTCGCAGGCGAGCGCGCTGTTCATCAGCCCGACATAGTCGAACGGGGTCGACGGCGCGACGATGCGCCAGCCCGGGAACATCGCGTACAGCCCGATCGGGTCCATCGAGTGCTGCGAGCCGTAGCCCGAGCCCGCCGCGACCTTGCCGCGCAGCACCAGCGGCACCGCCATGTCGCCGCCGAACATGTGGCGCATCTTCGGAATCTGGTTGAACACCTGGTCGGCGGCGACGTAGCAGAAGTCGGGATACATGAACTCCACCACCGGCCGGAACTTGCCGTCGGCGGCGATGCCGCCGCCGACCCCGGCGAAGCCGCCCTCGGTGATCGGGGTGCCGATGATCCGGCCCGGGAAGCGCTCGGCCAGGCCGCGGGTGGCGCCGTTGGTGCCGCCGCGCAGGTGGTGGACGTCCTCGCCGAGCACGTAGATGCGCTCGTCGGTCGCCATTCGCCGGCCCATCACCGCCGCGACCAGGTCGACGAACTTGCGCTCCTCGACCGCGCCGGCAAACGTCTCGAGCTCGACGAAACGCGCGCCCGCGAGCTCGGACAGGTCGCCGCGGATGCCGTGGTCGACGGTCGCCGGATCGGGCCACAAGGCGGGGCGGATGCGCCGGCGGTTGCCCTCGGGCTCGAGCAGCGTCTCGCCCGCGCGCGCCACCGATCCTTGCGCGTCGGTCCGCAGCCGCGCGAGGCGGCGCTGGTCGAGATGGCCGAGCCTGACCATCTCGGCGCCCAGCCGGTCGATCGCGTCGCGGGCGCGCCACTCGGCCTCCTCGTCCTTGCTGCGGTAGCCGAAGGCGCTGCCGGGAAGCGGCCCGTTCTGGTGGAAGTAGCGGTAGCTGCTGGCCTCGACGATGGCCGGTCCCTTGCCGGCGCGGAGCAGCGCGAGCGCGCGCATCGTCGCGATGCGCACTGCCAGCGCATCCATGCCGTCGCAGGTGTAGGCGGGGATGCCGTAGGCCAGCCCGCGCGCGGTCAGCCGCCGCTCGCGCGTCGATTCCGCGATCGTGGTCGAGACCGCGTACTGGTTGTTGTCGATGAAGAACAGGATCGGCAGGTCCCACAGCGCGGCCAGGTTGAAGGATTCGGCGACCGCGCCCTGATGGACCGCGCCGTCGCCGAAGAAGGTGACCACCACGTCGCCCTCGCCCGCCTGCTTGCGCGACCAGGCGACGCCGGTGGCGATCGGCACGCCGCCGCCGACGATGGCGTTGGTGCCGACCACGCCCGCGTCCTTCCAGCGCAGGTGCATCGAGCCGCCGCGGCCGCGGCCGTAGCCGGGCTCGAGGCCGAGTATCTCGGCCAAGGTGCGCATCAGCACGGTCTGCATGGCCTCGGGCAAGGCGCCCGCGAACGGGTCGGGCTTGCCGGTGTCGACATAGCCGAGCGCCTTGGCCAGGAAATGGTGGTGGGCGCGGTGGGTGCCGTTGATCTGGTCGGCGGCGCGCAACGCCGAGATGCAACCGACCGCCGCCCCCTCCTGGCCGATCGAGGAGTGCGCCGGGCCGTGCACCAGCGCCTCGCCGGCGAGCTCGAGCACCAGCTCCTCGAAGGCGCGGATCAGGTGCAGGTGGTGGAGCATGCGCAGCAGCGCGCTGGCGTCCGCCTTGCGCCAGTCGGCGGCCGTGGCGCGGATCTCGAGCCACTCGGTGTCGGTGGTCAGCTTGCGCGCCTGTGGCATTGCTCGTCTCCTCGACGCGTGTTTTCAATAAGTTAGATAAAATCTTTCAGGTTCATGTATCACATCAGCATCACTTCGTCCCGGCGTCCTCGGACACCGACAGGTCCATCGCCATCCAGTCGAGGTGGCTGCGCCCCTTGGCGACCGAGGCGAGCAGGCGGTCGTGGACCAGGCTCGCGAGCGGCATCGGCACCTCGGCGGCGGCGGCGGCGGCGAGCACCAGGTTGACGTCCTTGAGGCCGAGCGACAGCCGGAACCCCGGCGGTTCGTACTGGCGCTTGGCGATGCCCTCGCCGTAGATGCGGTACACCGGGCAGTCGAACAGCGAGCCCGACAAGAGCTCGACGAAGGCGGCGCGGTCGACGCCGTTCTTCTCGGCCAGCGCGCAGGCCTCCGAGATCGCCTCGATCGCCGCGCCGATCAGGAAGTTGCCCGACAGCTTGACCACGTTGGCCGCCCCGGGGGCGTCGCCGAAATCGCGCACGCCCTGGCTGAACGCCCCGAGCAGCGGCGCCACGCGGACCTTGGCGGCCTTCTGTCCCGACAGGGCGACCCACAGCTTACCCGCCGCCGCCGCCGCCGGGCGGCCGAACACCGGCGCGCACAGGTAGGTGGCGCCGGCCTCGGCGTGCAGCGCCTCCATGCGCCGCGCGGTGGCGACCGCGACCGTGCTCATCGACACGTGCACTCCCCCCGGCCCGAGCGCGGCCAGCACGCCGTCGGGCCCGAGCGCGATCTCCTCGAGCGCAGCATCGTCGGAAACGATCGAGAGCACCACGCCGCCCTTCGCCGCGACGCCGCCCGGCGCCTCGGCCCGCTTGGCGCCGGCCTCGACCAGCGGCGCCGCCTTCGCCGCCGTGCGGTTGTAGACCCGGACCGCGTGGCCGGCGTCGATCAGGCGCCTGGCGATCGGCGCCCCCATGTTGCCGAGCCCGACGAAACCGACCGCCTCCGCCATCGCCTTTCCCTCCGGTTGCTGACGCGCATGTCTTGCGGGCGTTATAAGGGAGCCTGCGCCCGCGGTCACGCGATCGGCGCTGGGCGAGCCACGGGGAGGACGCGATGGCCGGCAAGGTATTGGGCACCAATCATACCAGCTTCACGGTCTCGGACCTCGACCGCGCGATTCAGTTCTACACCCAGGCGCTGGGCTTCCGGCTGCTGCACCGGGGCGGGCGCGATGCGGCGATGATCGAGAAGGTGGTCGGCGTGCCGGGCGCGGACATCGAGGTCGCCTACCTGCAGGCCCCCGGGCACCGCATGGAGCTGATCCGCTATCTCGGCCCCGCCGACCGCGGCCGGGTGGTGAGCCGCCCGTGCGATACCGGCTTCGCCCACGTCGCCTTCGACGTCGACGACGTCGACGCGGTGCTCGCCGCCGCCGCCCGCCACGGGGTGAAGCCGGTCGGCCCGGTCCAGGACCTGCACCACGGCCCCAACGCCGGCGGGCGCGTGGTCTACACCCGCGACCCCGACGGCATCACGGTCGAGTTCATCGAGCAGCCGAAGGGTTAGGCGAGGCCCTTGCGCCACAGCGCGGCCTCGCGCTCGCGGCGCTCACGCAGGCCGCGCGAGTCGGGCCACAGGCGGCGCATCGCCAACAGCTGGTCAGGGACCTGATCGACCTTACCGCCCTGCAACAGGCCGCGGATCGTGCGCATCTCCAGGCGGCGGTCGCTGCCGGGCTCGTCGTCGAGGTCGGTGCCGCGGTTGAACACTAGGCTGACCAGGACGCTGCGGCACAGGCCGGGCAGGTTGGCGAACGCGGTATAGACGCCGCGCGTGCGCACCACCTGGAGCGGCAGGCTGCGGCCGATGAACACCCGCCAGGCGGTGGTCCACGGGACGCGGAGTCCCGACAGGGCCTCGGCCGCCGCCCGGTTGCCGAGCTTGCCGAGATGGGGCCTGAGCGCCGCCAGCACGTCGGCGGGCAGCTTGTCGCCCCAGTCGGTCTCGAAGATGTCGGCGGAGAAGCGCAGGTCGTAGCCGACGCCGATGGTGATGCCGCTCTGCTCGCCCGGCCACTGGGGAAAGGTTGCCTGCGCCTCGTAGAAGTCGCGCCCGCCCACCTCCTCGTTGGCGATGAAGGTGACCCCTTCGGTGGGCAGGTCGGGCGACGGCTCGGCCTGTGCCGCGAGCCAGTCGATCAGCGCCTGATCGGCCTCGGTCCCACCCGGTAGCCCGGACAGCGCGCGCGCATCGGCTACGGCGCGCCGCGTGTTGCGCCCGATCTGGCCGTCGGTGGCGAGCAGGCCGCCGACCTTGTTGAGCAGCCCTTGCAGCCGCTCGATCTCGGCCTTGGTCATGGTTACGAGACCTCGAAGTGGGCGTCGACCTCGACCGCGATGTTGAACGGCAGCACGCTGGTGCCGACCGCGAAGCGCGCGTGGCGCCCGGCGTCGCCGAACACCTCGACGAACAGGTCGGAGGCGCCGTTGACCACCTTCGGCTGATCGAAGAAGTCGGGCGCGGAGTTGACGAAGCCGCCGACCTTGACGCAGCGCACGACGCGGTCGAGGTCGCCGTCGCACGCCGCCTTGAGCTGGGCGAGAACGTTGAGCGCGCACAGCCGCGCCGCCGCCTGCCCCTGCTCGATCGTCAGGTCGGCGCCGACCCGGCCCTTATATTTGACCTCGCCGTCGAGGATCGGCCCCTGCCCGGCGACGAACACCAGGTTTCCGGTGCGCACCCAGCCGACATAGTTGGCGACCGGCGCCGCCGCCGCGGGCAGCTCGACGCCGAGCTCGGCAAGGCGCGCGTCGATCCGTCCCGCCGCCAACGCCGCGCCGAGCGGGAAGGCGCGGCCCAACGCCGCGCCCGCAAGCGCCGTCCCGGCAAGGCGCAGCACCGCGCGCCGCTCAAGCCCAGGTGCATTCATCTCGAGTCCCTCCCTCGCCGCGGCCGCTACGTCACCAGCGCGCGCACGGCCTCGACGATCTTTTCCTGCGAGGGGATCGCCGCGCGCTCGAGCTCGTCGTTGTAGGGCATCGGCGTGTCCAGCGCGCCGAGGCGCGCGATCGGCGCATCGAGATAGTCGAACACCTTCTCGACCGCGAGCGCGGCCACCTCGGCCCCGAAGCCGCCGGTGCGCCAGGCCTCGTGCACGATCAACAGCCGGTTGGTCTTGCGCACCGAGTCGAGGATCGTCGCCTCGTCGAGCGGCTTGAGCGTGCGCGGGTCGATCACCTCGACCTCGATGCCCTCGCGCGCGAGC
>DASWHU010000381.1:0-2069 GCA_036398035.1 Alphaproteobacteria bacterium
GGCGCGGGCGCCGACGAGTCCTCGCGGCGCGCCCGCGAGGGCGTCCAGAGCGGCGAGCTGCGCCCGCTCGGCCAGGTGCTGGGGCAAGTGACGAGCGCCTATCCGGGGCGGGTGATCGACGTGAAGCTCACCGGCTCGGTCTATCGGGTCAAGGTGCTGACCGCCTCGGGGCGGGTGGTGGTGGTCAGCGTCGACGGCCGCACCGGGCGCATCATGGGCGCGCGCTGATGCGGGTGCTGGTGGTCGAGGACGACACGACGCTGGCCGCGCAGCTGCGCGCCGCGCTCGACCAGGCGGGCTACGCGGTCGACGCCGCCGGCGACGGCGAGGAGGCCCAGTTCCTGGGCGAGACCGAGCCCTATGACGTGGTCGTGCTCGACCTCGGCCTGCCGGTGGTCGACGGCGTCACCGTGCTCGAGCGCTGGCGGCGCGCCGGCCACGCGGTGCCGGTGCTGATCCTGACCGCGCGCGACAGCTGGCACGACAAGGTCGCCGGCTTCGATGCCGGCGCCGACGACTACCTGGCCAAGCCGTTCCGGATGGAGGAGCTGCTGGCGCGCCTGCGCGCCCTGATCCGGCGCGCCAGCGGCCATGCCAGCGCGCGGCTTGCCTGCGGCCCGATCGAGCTCGACACCGCGCGCTCGCAGGTGACGGTCGAAGGCGCGCCGGTCAAGCTCACCGCGCACGAGTACAAGTTGCTCGCCTATCTGATGCATCACCAAGGACAGGTGGTCTCGCGCACCGAGTTGATCGAGCACATCTACGACCAGAGCTTCGACCGCGATTCCAACACCATCGAGGTGTTCGTCGCCCGCCTGCGCAAGAAGCTGGGCGTGCCGGCGATCGAGACCGTGCGCGGCCTCGGCTACCGGCTGGGGGTCGCCGACGCCGATCATGCCTGAGGCGCCGCGCGGCCGCTCGATCGCCTTCCGCCTGCTCGCCGGCGGCATCCTGTGGATCGTGCTGGCGCTCGGCGCCGGCGGGCTGGGCTTGTCATTCCTGTTCCGCGGCCATGTCGAGCGGGTGTTCGACGCCCGCCTCGAGGTGCTGCTGGAAACCCTGATCGCGGCCGCCGAGATGTCGGAAGACGGCACCGAGCTCGCGGTCGGGCCGCTGCCCGGCGAGCCGCGCTTCGCGCGTCCCTATTCCGGCTGGTACTGGCAGGTCTCGGGCTCGGGCGGGATCGAGGTGCGCTCGCGCTCGCTGTGGGACCAGGCGCTGCCGCTGGCCACGCCCGGCGGCGGCACCGCGCTCACCGAGGTGGCCGGCCCCGGCGGCGAGCGGCTGCGGGTGCTCGAGCGCGACATCACCTTGCCCGGGCTGGACGCGCCGTTGCGCTTTGCGGTCGCCGCCGAGACCGGCGAGCTCGCGCGCGAGCTGCGCGGCTTCCAGGCGACGCTGTGGATCGCGCTCGGAGCGCTCGGCGCCGGGCTCGCCGCGGCGCTCATCGCCCAGGTCCGCTACGGGCTCCGGCCGCTGCGCGCGGTGCGCGCCGCGCTCGCCGGGGTGCGCGAGGGGCGCACGGCGCGAATCGCCGGCGCGCTGCCGGCCGAGGTCGGGCCGCTGGTCGACGAGCTCAACGCGCTGCTCGACCACAACGCCGACATGCTCGAGCGCATGCGCCGCCACGTCGGCAACCTCGCCCATGCGCTCAAGGGCCCGCTCACCGTGCTGACCAACGCCGGCGCCGGCGAGACCGGGTCGTTCGCCGACATCGTGCGCGCCCAGACCGACGCGATGCGCCGCGACGTCGAGCATCACGGCGCGCGCGCGCGTGCCGCGGGCGCGGCGCGCCTGATCGGCGCGCGCACGCCGCTCGCCCCGATCATCGACCGCCTCAAGGAGACGCTGCTGCTGCTGCACGCCGAGCGCCAGGTGGCGATCGCGGTCGCTGCCGAGGGCGCCGCCACCTTCGGCGGCGAGCAGCACGACCTCGAGGAGATGCTCGGCAACCTGCTCGACAACGCCTGCAAGTGGGCCGCGCACCAGGTGCGGCTGTCGGTCCGGGTGGAGCGCGGCCGGCTCGAGCTGACGGTCGACGACGACGGGCCGGGGATCGAGCTGCCGGC
>DASWHU010000382.1:0-2845 GCA_036398035.1 Alphaproteobacteria bacterium
CGCTGGCGCGCGGCGACCGTCTCGCCGGTCTCGTAGACGAAGAACTCCATGCGGTCGAGCTCGAGCAAGAGGTCGTTGGGGAACTCGATGTCCGCCTTGTCGATCTCGTCGATCAGCAGCACCGGCGCGGCACCGGCGGCGAACGCGTCCCACATCTTGCCGCGCTTGATGTAGTTGGCGATGTCGTGGACGCGCGCATCGCCGAGCTGGCCGTCGCGCAGGCGCGCCACCGCGTCGTACTCGTACAGCCCCTGCTGGGCGGTGGTGGTGGACTTGATGTGCCAGCGGATCAGGTCCTTGCCGAGCGCGCGGGCGATCTCCTCGGCAAGCATGGTCTTGCCGGTGCCGGGCTCGCCCTTGACCAAGAGCGGGCGCTCGAGCGTGATCGCGGCGTTGACCGCGACCATCAGGTCGTCGGTGGCGACATAGGATTCGGTTCCGGCGAACTTCATCGAGTCCTCTTCGGAATTTGGCGAAGCCGAGGCACCTTCGGCCAACGCCCCGGCGCCGTCAACCCGGCTCGCCCGGGAGCGTTCGGGCTGCTATAGTCGCACCAATATCGGGGATCAGGGGGAAGGACCATGCCACAGGGACTGCCACTCACCCGCCGCGCCTTCGTCGCCGCCGCGGCGGCGAGCGCGTTCACCCTCGCCGCGGGCGGGCGCACCGGCGCGCGCGCGGCGCTGTCCGACGACGCCTACGCGACCATGACCGCGGCCCAGGCGATCGAGGCGATCGGCGCCGGGCGGACCACCGTGCTCGACTATGTCGAGGCGTTGATGGCGCGCGCCGACCGGCTCAAGATGCTCAACGCCTTCATCACCCAGGACAAGGACGTGGTGCGCGCCGCCGCGCGGGCGCTCGATGCGCGCATCGGCGCCGGCGAGAGCGCGGGACCGCTGTCGGGCCTGCCGTTCTGCGTCAAGGACAACACCAACACCAGCGACATGCAGACCACCGGCGGCACGGTCGCGTTCAAGGGCTGGCTGCCGCCGGCGAACGCGCCGGTGGTCCAGAGCCTGCGCGACGCCGGCGGGGTGATGATCGGCAAGACCAACATGCACGAGCTCGCCTTCGGCATCACCAGCAACAACGCCGCCTGGGGGCCGGTCGGCAACCCGTACAACGCCGGCCTGATCCCGGGCGGCTCCAGCGGCGGCACCGCCGCGGCGGTCGCCGCCGGCCTGGCGCCGGTCGGCCTCGGCTCTGATACCGGCGGCTCGTGCCGGATTCCGGCGGCGCTGTGCGGCTGCGTCGGCTTCCGCCCGACCCTCGGCCGCTATCCGCAGGACGGCATCATCCCGCTGTCGAGCACGCGCGATACCTCCGGCCCCCTGGCGCGCACCGTCGCCGACGCGATCCTGGTCGACTCGATCTGCGCCGCCGATGCCCCGATGCAGCTCGACCTGTCGCTGTCCGGCGCGCGCATCGGCGTGCCGCGCCAGTACTTCTACGACAACCTGGACCGCCAGCTCGCCGCGGTGGTCGAGCACGCCCTCGACACGCTCGCCGATGCCGGCGCCGAGCCGGTCGAGGTCGACCTCCCCGGCATCGCCGACCTCAACGGCGCGGTCAGCTTCCCGGTGGTGCTGTACGAGGTGCTGCGCGAGATGAGCGCGTATTTGTACAAGAACGGCAGCCCGCTCACGGTCGCGGAGGTGGTGGCCAAGGTGGCGGGCGCGGGCGAGCGCGGCATCCTCAGCTCTCAGCTCGGCGCCGAGGCGGTTCCGGCCGCGGTCTACCGCGACGCGCTGGTGGTCGCCAGGCCGCGCCTGATCGCCGCCTACCAGGCCTATTTCGACGACAACCGGCTGGCGGTGATGATGGTGCCGACCACGCCCCTGCCGGCGCGCCCGATCGGCCAGGAGGAGACGGTCGAGCTCAACGGCGAGCAGGTGCCGACGTTCCTCACCTACATCCGCAACACCGACCCGCCGAGCAATGCCGGCGTGCCGTGCCTGAGCGTGCCGGCGGGGCTGACCGCCGACGGGCTGCCGGTCGGGGTCGAGTTCGTCGGCCCGCCGGGCGCGGACGCGACCGTGCTCGGCATCGGCCGCGCCTTCGAGGCCGCGCGCGGCCCGTTCCCCGGGCCCGAGCTGTAGCCGGCGGGGAGCGGAGCGGGCGGTGTCGGTCGCCAAGCCCGCGGGCGCGCCCAAGACCCACCGGCGGGTCTCGGTCACCGACATCGTCGCGCGCAAGGGCGGCACGACGCCGATCGTGTGCCTGACCGCCTATACGGCGCTGACCGCCAAGCTGCTCGAGGACCACGTCGATCTGCTGCTGGTCGGCGACTCGCTCGGCATGGTGATCTACGGCCTGGAGACCACGGTCGGGGTCAGCCTCGAGATGATGATCGCCCATGGCCAGGCGGTGGTGCGCGGCTCGACCAAGCCGTGCATCGTGGTCGACCTGCCGTTCGGCTCCTACCAGGAATCGCCCCAGGCCGCGTTCCGCTCGTCCGCGCGGGTGATGGCCGAGACCGGCTGCAACGCGGTCAAGCTCGAGGGCGGGGTGGAGATGGCGGCGACCGTGCGCTTCCTGGTCGAGCGCGGCGTGCCGGTGATGGGCCATGTCGGGCTGACGCCGCAGCACGTCCACCGCTTCGGCGGCTTCCGCCCGCAGGCGCGCACCGAGGCCGAGGCCGAGGCGCTGGTGCGCGACGCGCTGGCGATCGCGGAGGCGGGCGCGTTCGCGATCGTGCTCGAGGCGGTGCCCGAGGCGGCGGCCAGGCGCGTCACCGACAGCGTCGCGGTGCCGGTGATCGGCATCGGCGCCGGCAAGGCGGTCGACGGCCAGATCCTGGTCACCGAGGACATCGCCGGCCTGTTCGTCGACTTCAAGCCCA
>DASWHU010000383.1:0-2654 GCA_036398035.1 Alphaproteobacteria bacterium
TTCACGGCGCCGCTCGCCGGCGAGACCGTGATCGACGATGCGGTCCAGGGCCGGGTCACCCTCGACAACCGCCAGCTCGACGACATGGTGCTGCTGCGCGCCGACGGCACGCCGACCTACATGCTGTCGGTGGTGGTCGACGACCACGACACGGCGATCAGCCACGTCATCCGCGGCGACGATCACCTGACCAACGCCTTCCGCCAGACTCAGCTGTACCGCGCGCTCGGCTGGCAGCCGCCCGCCTTCGCCCACATTCCGCTGATCCACGGCGCCGACGGCGCCAAGCTGTCCAAGCGCCACGGCGCGCTCGGCGTCGAGGCGTATCGCGACCTCGGCTTCCTGCCCGAAGCGATGCGCAACTATTTGCTCAGGCTCGGCTGGGCGCACGGCGACGACGAGGTGATCTCGACCGAGCAGGCGATCGCCTGGTTCGATCTCGACGGCATCGGCCGCTCGCCGGCGCGGTTCGACCTCGCCAAGCTGGAGAGCCTGAACGGCATCTACATCCGCGCGGCCGCCGACGAGCGCCTGGTCGAGCTGATCCTGCCGCGGCTCGCCGCCGCCCTCGGCGGTCCGCTCGACGATCGCGCCCGCGCGCGCCTGCAAGCCGGCATGGCCGGTCTCAAGCCGCGCGCCAAGACGCTGGTCGAGCTTGCCGAGGCGGCGCTGATCTACGTGCGCGAGCCGCCGCTCGAGATGACCGAGAAGGCCCGGCGCCTGCTCGATGGCGAAGCGCGCGCGCGTCTCGCCCGCCTGGCCGAGGCGCTCGCCGCGCTCGACGACTGGTCGCAGGCCGGGGTCGAGGCCGCGGTGCGCGCTTTGGCCGACGCCGAGCAGGTCAAGCTCGGCGCCCTCGCTCAGCCGTTGCGCGCGGCGTTGACCGGGCGCACCGAGTCGCCCGGCATCTTCGAGGTCATGGCGGTGCTCGGCCGCGACCAGGTGCGGGCGCGGCTGGCGGCGGTCTCGCGGGCCACCGGCACGACCGGTTGAGTCTCAACACCGAAGGCGTGCGCTGGCTCGGGCGAAATTGCCAAGGCGGGGCGGACTCACTATGCTCCCCCGCCCGGGATGCGGCGCCACGCGCACCCGGCAAATCTGGAAAGGTGATGGGAATGGCCAAGACGGCTGGGAGGACCGCGACCGAAGCGCCTGCGCGGACCATGACCTTGACCGACTCGCGGCCGGGCGGGCGCGCGGTCGAGCTGCCGGTGCTGTCGGGGACCATGGGCCCGGACGTGATCGACATCCGCCGCCTGTACGCCGAGACCGGCATGTTCACGTTCGATCCGGGCTATACCTCGACCGGCAGCGCCCAGTCGACCATCACCTTCATCGACGGCGAGGCCGGGATGCTGCTGCATCGCGGCTACCCGATCGAGGAGCTGGCCGAGCGGTCGGACTTCATGGAGGTCGCCTACCTGCTGCTCTACGGCGCGCTGCCGACCCGGGCCGAGCGCGCGCGCTTCGTCCACAACGTCGTCTACCACACCATGCTTCACGAGCAGCTGATCTATCTGTATCGCGGTTTCCGCCGCGACGCGCACCCGATGGCGGTGCTGATCGGCGTGGTCGGCGCGATGTCGGCGTTCTATCACGACTCGATCGACGTCAACGATCCGCGCCAGCGCGAGATCGCCTCGCACCGGCTGATCGCCAAGATGCCGACCATCGCCGCGATGGCGTACAAGTATTCGATCGGCCAGCCGTTCGTCTATCCGCGCAACGAGCTCGGCTACGCGGAGAACTTCCTGCACATGCTGTTCGCGGTGCCGGCCGAGGACTACAAGGTCAACCCTGTGCTTGCCCGCGCCATCGACCGCATCCTGATCCTGCATGCCGACCACGAGCAGAACGCCTCGACCTCGACCGTGCGCCTCGCCGGCTCGTCGGGCGCCAATCCGTTCGCCTGCATCGCCGCCGGCATCGCCTCGCTGTGGGGACCGGCGCATGGCGGGGCGAACGAGGCCGTGCTGCGCATGCTCGGCGAGATCGGCAGCGCCGACCGCATCCCCGAATACCTCAAGCGTGCCAAGGACAAGGACGATCCGTTCCGGCTGATGGGCTTCGGCCACCGGGTGTACAAGAACTACGACCCGCGCGCGGCGGTGATGCGCACCTCGGCGCACGAGGTTCTCGCCGAGCTCGGCCACGAGAACGACCCGTTGCTCGACCTGGCCATGAAGCTGGAAAAGATCGCGCTCGAGGACGACTACTTCGTCGAGCGCAAGCTGTTCCCGAACGTCGACTTCTACTCGGGCATCATCCTGCGCGCGATGGGCATACCGAGCGAGCTGTTCACGGTCATCTTCGCGGTTGCGCGGACCGTCGGCTGGGTCGCGCAGTGGAACGAGATGATCGAGGATCCGGGCCAGAAGATCGGCCGCCCCCGCCAGCTCTACGTCGGCCCGACGAAGCGCCACTACGTGCCGATCGACAAGCGCTGAGGCCGCGCGCCAAAGGTCCCGGCGGACCCGCGGCTCCTCGTCATTCCGGCGAACGAGCCTATGAAGCAATCGCCGTACGCGCCCATTATCGTCATTCCCGCGAAAGCGGGAATCCAGACTTTTCAATGGGTTACTGGACCCCCGCTTGCGCGGGGGTGACGGACCAGGGCCATGGCCGCAGACTTGCGCCCCACCTCGCCTTCGCCG
>DASWHU010000384.1:0-31004 GCA_036398035.1 Alphaproteobacteria bacterium
GACCTGACGGCGCTCGCGGCCGCGAAGTTGACTCCTCCGCGCCGTGCCTAGACCGTCGCCGCTCAAGCTGCGAGAGGACTCCCCGGGTGCTGGATTAAATTTGAAGATCTCGTTCCCGGTCCAATCGAGTGTCTTTCAACGTTACCGATTTCCATTTTCTTACATCCAAGCATCTGCCCGGGCTAAGCAACGTGGCTTTCTCACTCACCAAAACCACGTCCAATCCATTGATGCGCCTCACAAAAATGGCAGAGCCCCCGATTGTGAGTACCTCTTGAAACCAATGTGACAATCTTGTCAGAATGGGCCGCGAGAAGAAGAGGCGCTCCCCTTGGGCGTGCGGCGCATGCTCTGGGGCGACGCCCGGGGGAGGGGTGTGATGACTCTCGATTCGGGACAAGCCCTGCGTCGCGAGCTCCTGCTCAAGCTGCTCGAGGTATGCGAGCAACCGGAGGTTGCGCTCGCTGCGGCACGGCGCATGGAAGCCTTCATACTTGGCCGGCCATCGGCAGGACCTGATGCTCAGGAAGCCGCGTCCGCAGAGGAAGGCGCAGGCGTCGAGGGCGATGCCTATCTTGCGCGGGTGCTGGGCCCGGTCACTGAGAAAACCGATCAGCCGTCGCTGAGAGCGCCATCGACGGGTTGGCCCGGCCACACCGCCGCTCCATCCACGGCCTCACCGATCAGTCGCCGGCGCTGGATCGATCGATTTGATCGACTGCTGAGGGAACAATGGGATCGGGGTGTACCGGTTGCGGAAATCGCCGCCCGGCTCGATCGAACAACGGCAAGTATCAACGGCCGGGTACGGGTCCTGGGGCTGGCCAAGCGGCGCGGGAACACGGCGCAGGGCAAGGGCACGCGGCCCGGCAAGAACGACGCCCGCAACAGCGGCGGCGGTCTCTCCGGCGGCGGTCGAAAAGCGGCCGGCGCGAAGGCGCCCCGGCCGAGGTCGTGCGCGCCCGACACCCCTGACCGCCCGGCGAAGGCGGCCGAGGGGAAGCTCATTGCCGAGTTTATCGCCATGCACGGCGTCAGGCGCGAGCCGGTCACGATCGACTCGGTGGTGAAATTTTTGCAGAGCCGCGGCCACTGCGTGGTGCGCTCGGGCCAAGGTCGGTTCGAGCTCGACAACCGCGAGCACCTCAGCGCCCGCGAGCTGCTTGTGCGTGCCAACATTGCAAAGCAGCGCATGAGGCAGCCGAAGTTCCCCGACAGCGTCCTCCGGAGCGCCGGCAGCGCCGAGGAAGTCGCCTGAGGGGGAAGCGACGTCGATCGCCCGGCCGGGAACCGGAAAGCCAGGATCGCCCGGGCCGCGACCTAGCTGTAAATCAGGCTGGGCAGCCAGGTGGCCATGGCCGGAAACGCGGCCAGGATCACCAGCGTCAATAGCTGCATGGCCACGAACGGCACTACGCCGCGATAGATGTCGGTGGTCTTGACCTCCGGCGGCGCGACGCCGCGCAGGTAGAACAGGGCGAAGCCGAACGGCGGCGTCAGGAACGAGGTCTGGATGTTGACCGCGATCATGATCGCGAACCACACCGGGCTGATGCCCTCGTTCATCAGGATCGCCGGGCCGATGATCGGCACCACCACGAACACGATCTCGATGAAGTCGAGGAAGAAGCCGAGCACGAACATCAGCGCCATGGTCAAGAGCATGGCGGTGAACACGCCGCCGGGCAGGCCGCGCAGGAAGTCGCCGACGATCTCGTCGCCGTGAAAGCCGCGGAACACCAGGCTGAACAGCTGGGCGCCGATCAGGATGACGAACACCATCGACGACACCTTGGCGGTCGAGCGCATGACGTCGCGCAGGTTGTTCCTGGTCAGCTGGCGGCGCGCCGCGGCCAGCCCCAGCGAGCCCATGGCGCCGACACCGGCGGCCTCGGTGGGCGTCGCCACCCCGACCAGGATCGAGCCCAGCACCAGCACGATCAGCAGCAGCGGCGGCAGCAGCACCGTGACGACGCGCCCGGCCATCTCGCCGCGCGAGATCGCCGCCCGCTCCGCCGCCGGCACCGACGGCATGCGATGGGGATAGATGTTGGCGTAGATGAACTGCCAGACGATGTACAGCGCGACCAGGGTGAAGCCCGGGATCAGCGCGCCGACGAACAGGTCGGCGACCGAGACCGGCTCGGGCGCGAAGTTGCCGGCCGAAAGCTGCGCCTGCTGATAGGCGGCGGAGATCTGGTCGCCGAGCAGGATCAGCACGATCGAAGGCGGGATGATTTGGCCGAGGGTGCCGGCGGCGCAGATCGAGCCGCAGGCGATCGGCGCGCCATAGCCGCGCCTGAGCATGGTCGGCAGCGACAACAGCCCCATCGTCACCACCGTTGCGCCGACGATGCCGGTGGACGCCGCCAGCAGCGCGCCGACCGCGCTGACCGCGATGCCGAGCCCGCCGCGCACGCCAATGAGCAGCAGCGCCATGGTATCGAGCAGCGCCTCGGCGAGCTTCGAGCGCTCCAGCATCACGCCCATGAACACGAACAGCGGCACCGCGATCAGCAGGTCGTTGGTCATGATGCCGTAGATGCGGTTGGGCAGCGCGGCAACGAACGCCAGCTCGAAGATGTCGAACGCGGCCCCGACCAGGGCGAACACCAGCGCCACGCCCGACAGCGTGAACGCAACCTGGAAGCCGAGCATCAGCGCCGCGCATAGCGCCAGGACCATGGCCAGGATGCAGATCTCGTAGATCAGCACGTCGGCCCCCTACGCGGCGTGCGCCCGATCGGTACCGGTATGCCCGCGCGGGATGCGCAACGCCGGGACCGTGGTCACTTGGCCGCCTATCGATCTGATCCGAACTAGAGGGCGTGCTCGTGCGGCTCGGCAACCTCGTGCTCGACGCCGCGCAGCATGGCGAGCGCGTGAATGATGCGCGAGACGGCCTGCAAGATCATGGTGCCCGCGAACACCCAGATGGTCGTCTTGAGCAGGTAGACCGCGTGCAGGCCGCGTTCCTCGAGCGATCCTTCGTTCTCGGCCCAGCTGTTGAGCACGTAATTCCACGAGAAGTAGACGATCACCGCGCACACCGGGATCAGGAACACGATGTTGCCGAAGATGTCGACCTTGGCTTTGCTGCGCTCGGACATCTTGACGTAGAGCACGTCGACCCGGACGTGCTCGTCGTGCAACAGCGTGTAGCCCGCGCACAGCAGGAACACGAACGCGTGCATGAACCGGACCGATTCCTGCATCCAGATGAAACCCAGATTGAAGCCGTAGCGGAGCACCACGATCATCACCGTGACCAGCACCATGACCACGGTCAGCCAGGCGAACAGGCGACCCATGTGCTCGTTCAGCGCATCGATGGCGCGGGCGACGCCGAGCAGGGCTCTCACGGCCGGCTTCGCTCCCCGCAGCCGGAATCGTCAAGCGTTTCGGTCATGGCCGTCATCGTCCCCGCCTGTCCCCATCAGCCCCGCCGGTCGGCCGGTCCCGGCCCGATCCGCGGGCGGCCGGGCCACGGTAGAGATTTCCGCCGCCAACTCAAGGGCCTTGGACCGGCCTGCGGCCGCGTTGCGGCGGTGTGAGGCGCTTCACAGATGGCGTGTGATCGGGTCAACAGCGGCGCCGCGCGCGTTCCGGGATAACACGCCGTCCCCCTCCCCGTCGTCGATGGCGTTGCTGGACGACCGGAAATCGAGTCGAACATCGGAGCAAAAAATGAAGACGTCGTCCCCGACCTTCCTGCGCTCGACCATCCCTGCCCTTGCCCTCGCCCTCGCGATCGGCAGCACCGCCGCGACCGGCGCGCATGCGGACGGTGTCCGCACCAACCACGCGCCCCAGGTCGCCCGCGGCTACGTCCGCCATGCCGACGAGGTCACCGCGTTCGGGCTGTCCGACCACGCGGCGATCGCGGTCGCCGCGCCCAGGTCCGGTCGCGGTTACGTCCGCCGAGCGGACGAAGTGGCCGCGTTCGGGCTGTCCGACCGGAAGCCGATCGTGGTCGCCGCGCCGAGGGTCGGTCGCGGCTACCTGCCGCCGTTCGAGACCGGCCTCGCCGCCGGCCGTTGACCTGACGCAATCCGGCCGGCCCGGGAGCGCGCCCTCGCCGCCCCCGGTCCGGCCGGGTCCGCGCGCTGCCGGCGCGGCCCGAGGGCGCCGGTTCCCAGCCGCTCGCAACTCGGCTATAGTCGGCGCGGATTCGCCCCAGCCGAAGGCCGATGTCCGCGACGATGGATGCTGTCCTGGACTCCCTTTGCGACGATCCACGCTGCTGCCGGGAGCGTTTGCTGCACGCCGCCGGCATTTTCTACGCCGAGCGCGGCTTCGATCGGGTCTCGACTCGCGAAGTGACCCGCGCCGCCGGCGCCAACCTGGCCGCGATCGCTTATTACTTCGGCGGCAAGAGCGGCCTACGCGAGGCCGTGCTCGATCATGTCGTCATGGCCAGCCGCGAGCGCATCGCCGGCATCTTCGAGCGGTTGTCGAAGGCGGTCGAAGAGTCGGGCGGCGCGCCCGCGCGCCTGGCCGAGGCGACCTACAGGTTCGCCGACGAGTTCCTCCACGCCACGCTGCCGCTCAGCCGGGAGACCTGGTGGGTGACCGTCATCACCCGGGCGATGGGCAACCTGAGCGCGGGCGAGGAGCGCATCTACGAGGCGGTGTTCAGGCCGGTCAACCGGACCGTGCAGAAGCTGGTGGCCGCCGCCACCGGCGAATCGGACCACGATCGGCTCGGCGTGCTGACCGAGGCGGTGGTCGGCGACTTTCTCACCTTCTGCAAGAACTCCTCGCTGGTGCTGCGCAGCCTGGGATGGGACGGCTACAGCCCGGAGCGCATCGACCGGATCGTGCCGGTGGTCGCGCGGCGCATGCTGGGCCGGCTGGGCCTGCCGCTGCCGGCACAGCTCGCGCCGTTGCGTGCCGGCGCGCCGGCGGCGGGCGAATTCCGCGCGCGGGCGGTCGGCTCGGCCTGATCCCGGGCGACTTTCAGTCGAACTTGTTGGTCGACGGGAATCCCTTCGGTGCCAGGCGCCCGGCATTGCCGCGCTTACCCTGCCAGTCGGCGACGTCCTCAAGCGTGCGCGTGCGCGATCCCTGCCGCCAGCCGAGGCCGTCCGCGGCGCGGAAGACGCGCGCATCCGACAGCCCGCCGTCCTTGTACTTCTGCAGGATCACGCCGCGCCCGCGCGCGAGCACGGGCACCTCGTCGAGGCCGAACACCACCAGCTTGTGGTTGTCGCCGACCACCGCCACCCGGTCGCCCTCGGCGGCGACGCACACCGCCGCCTCGACCGCGCCGCGCACGTTGAGCACCTGCCGGCCGCCGCGCGTCTGGGCGACGACGTCGGTCTCCTCGACCACGAAGCCGCGGCCGTCGCTGGCCGCGACCAGCAGCCGCCGCTGCGGGCGGTGGACCAGCAGGGCGACCACGTCGTGCTCATTGGCGAGGTCGATCATCAGGCGCAGCGGCTCGCCGAAGCCGCGCCCGCCGGGCAGGCGGTCGCAAGCCAGAGTGTAGAAGCGGCCGTTGGTCGCGAACGCCAGCACTTTGTCGGTCGATTGGGCGTGCAGGCGCCGCCACGGCCGGTCGCCTTCCTTGAACTTGATCTCGGCATCCTCGGCCAGATGGCCGCGGACGGCGCGGATCCATCCCTTCTCGGAACAGATGACAGTGACCGGCTCGCGCTCGACCATGCCCTCGAGCGAGACCACCTCGGCGGCCGGCGCGTCGCCGATCTCGGTGCGGCGCGCGCCGAGCGCGGTGTCCTTGCCGAACCGCCGGCGGATGTCTCGGACCTCGTCGGCGACCATGCGCCACTGGGCGCGCTCATCGCGGAGCAGCGCCTTGACCTGCTTGCGCTCGCCGGTCAGCGCCTCGCGCTCGCTGCGGATCTCGATCTCCTCGAGCCGGCGCAGGTTGCGCAGGCGCATGTTGAGGATCGCCTCGGCCTGGACGTCGCTCAGCGTCCAACGCGCCATCATTGTCGCCTTCGGCTCGTCGTCCTCGCGGATGATGCGGATCACCTCGTCGAGGTTGAGGTAGGCGACCAGAAGGCCGTCGAGCACCTCGAGCCGGCGCTCGATCCGCTCCAGGCGGTGGCGGGAGCGGCGCAGCAGCACCTCGCGCCGATGGTCGAGGAACGCCTGCAGCGCCTCGCTGAGCGACATCACGCGCGGCGTGTTGGTGGCGTCGAGCACGTTCAGGTTGAGCGGCACCCGGGTCTCGAGCTCGGTCAGCCTGAACAGGGTCTCCATCAGGGCCGCGGGCTCGACCGTGCGTGCGCGCGGCTCGAGCACCAGGCGCACGTCCTCGGCCGACTCGTCGATCACGTCGGCGAGCCACGGCAGGCGCTTGGCCGCCATCAGCTCGGCGATCTTCTCGACCAGCCGCGCCTTCTGGACCTGATAGGGCAGCTCGGTCACCACCACCTGGTACTGGCCGTGGCCGAGCTTCTCGATCCCCCAGCGCGCGCGCACGCGGAACGCGCCGCGCCCCGTCCGATAGGCCTCGATCACCGCCGCGCGCGGCTCGGCGAGCACGCCGCCGGTGGGGAAGTCAGGCCCCGGCACCATCTCGACCAGGGTCTCGATGCACGCGTTTGGGGTCTTGATCAGGTGCAGCAGCGCCTGGCACAGCTCGTCGGCGTTGTGCGGCGGGATGCTGGTCGCCATGCCGACCGCGATGCCGCTGGCGCCGTTGGCGAGCAGGTTGGGGAACGCCGCCGGCAGCACCACCGGCTCGCTGTCCTCGCCGTCATAGGTGGCGCGGAAGTCGACCGTGTCCTGGTCGATGCCGGCGAGCAGCGCCTCGGCGACCTCGGTCAGGCGCGCCTCGGTGTAGCGCATCGCCGCGGCGCCGTCGCCGTCGACATTGCCGAAATTGCCCTGGCCGTCGACCAGCGGGTAGCGGACGGCGAAGTCCTGGGCGAGCCGCACCATGGCGTCGTAGACCGCGACCTCGCCATGCGGGTGGTACTTGCCGATCACGTCGCCGACCACGCGCGCGCATTTCTTGTAGCCCGAGGCGGGGTCGAGCCTGAGCTGGCGCATGGCGTAGAGCAGGCGCCGGTGCACCGGCTTGAGGCCGTCGCGCACGTCGGGCAACGAGCGCGACATGATCGTCGACAGGGCATAGGACAAGTAGCGCTCGCTGAGGGCGTCGGCGAACGCGACCGGAATCACTTGCGCCGCTTGGGATTCACGTGTCATGGCTGATACATAGCATAGCGTTCGATGGTCAACCACCACATGTGGTGGACAAGCGTTGGAAACCCGTGACCAGCCGGTCGCGCGCGACGGGCAGGCCGGAGCCCGCGCGCGCGATGCCGTGGCGGCTGAGGAAATGGCCGGTGAGCGCGAGCCCCGCAAGGATATCCGCGATCTCGCCGGTGCCGCGGCCCGCGGTCAGGAACGCGGGCAGGCGCAGCAACCGGTCGCCGTACGGCGTGCCGGCCTCGGCGCTGACCGCGCGCCCGGTACGCGGCGAGACCCAGGCGAGATCGTCGGGACGGCCGGTGACCGCGCACGCCGAGAGGTCCAGGCCGAAGCCGAGCTCGCGCAGCAGCCCGACCTCCCAGCCGACGTAAGCCGCCCCCCAGTCGCCGGGCTCGGCGTCGGAGGCGAGCGCGGCGAGCAACGCGCACAGGGCGTGGAACAGCGCCGGGTGCGGCTCGCGCTCGGCCAGCGCCGCATCGACCAGCGCCGCCGCCGATGCCGCGGCGGCGAGGCGCAGCGGGTCGTCGAGCAGCAGCGCCGCATAGGCCCGCAGCGGCTCGCCCGACACCGTCCCCAGGTGCTCGGCGAGGCGCGCGCGCCAGCGGCAGCTGACGTGGTTGCCCGGCTGCCACAGGCTGCCGCCGCGCCGGCCGGCGCCGCCCGGGACCAGGCCGGCGTGGCGGCCGTGGTCGCGGGTCAGCAGGTGGACGATCAGCGCGGTCTCGCCGTGGCGTCGCCGCGACAGCACCACCGCCTCGTCGATCCATTCCATCGCCGGCAGTCACCGATCAGACGTCGTAGTCGAGGCCGAGGTCACGGTAGCGCTCGGGATCCTCGGGCCAATCCTCGCGCACCTTGACGTGAAGGAACAGGTGGACGCGCTGGCCGAGCATGGCCTCGAGCCCGGCCCGCGCGGCGCTGCCGACCGCCTTGATCTGGCGGCCGCCCTTGCCGAGCACGATCATGCGCTGGCTGTCGCGGCGGACATAGATCACCTGGTCGATGCGGACGCTGCCGTCGGCGCGCTCGCTCCAGGCCTCGGTCTCGACCGCAATCTCATAGGGCAGCTCGTGGCGGAGCTGCAGGAACAGCTGCTCGCGGGTGATCTCGGCGGCGAGCAGGCGCAGCGGCATGTCCGCCGCCTGGTCCTCGGGGTAAAGCCACGGCCCGGCCGGCATGCGCCGGGCGAGCACATGCAGCAGGTCGGCGACGCCGTCGCCGGTCAGCGCCGAGATCATGAAGACGTCGGTGAACAGCTTGCGCCCGTCGGCGAGAGTCTCGCGGTCGAGCGCGGCGGCGAGCGCCAGCAGGCCCGGCCGCTTGACCGCATCGACCTTGTTGATCGCCGCGACCGCCTGGCGGCCCTCGGCCGCGAGCCGGTCGAGCAGCCGGCGGCTGTCGGCGCCGATGCCGCCTCTGGCGTCGACCAGCACCACCACCACGTCGGCGTCGCGGGCCCCGGCCCAGGCGGCCTGCACCATAGCCCGCTCAAGGCGCTTCCTGGGGGCGATGATGCCGGGCGTGTCGATGAACACGATCTGGGTGTCGCCGGCGCTGGCGATGCCGAGCACACGCGCGCGCGTGGTCTGCACCTTGGGCGTGACGATCGAGACCTTGGCGCCGACCAGGCGGTTGAGCAAGGTCGACTTGCCGGCGTTGGGCGCGCCGAGCAGCGCGACATAGCCGCAGCGCGTGCCGACCTCGCGCGCCAGCTCAGCCATCTGCGCCGGCGGCGAGGCGTCGCAGCATGCTCGCGGCCGCGGCGCGCTCGGCCTCGCGCTTGCCGGCGCCCTCGCCCTCGGCCGCGCCGTGGCCGGCGACCGTGACCGCGACCCGGAACAGCGGCCGGTGGTCCGGCCCCTCGCTGGCCACCAGCCGGTAGCTCGGCAAGCCCAGGCCGCGCGCCTGCGACCATTCCTGAAGCGCGGTCTTGGCATCCTTCGGCGGCGTCACCTGGCGCACGATCAGCTCGCGCCAATGGCGCTCGACGAAGGCGCGGGCGGCATCGAGGCCGCCGTCGACATAGAGCGCGCCGATCACCGCCTCCAGGGCATCGGCCAGGTTGGCCGGGTTGGTGCGCCCGCCGCTCGCCTCCTCGCCCGGGCCCAACACCAGGAAGCGGCCGAGGTCGAGCCGTGCCGCGACTGCGGCCAGGCCGGCGGCGCTGACCAGGGGCGCGAAGCGACGCGCGAGCGCGCCTTCGTCCTCGTCCGCGTAGCCCCGATAGAGCCGGGCGGCGATCACCAGCCCGAGCACCCGGTCGCCGAGGAACTCGAGGCGCTGGTTGTTGACCCGGCCGGGGCCGACGCTGGGGTGCGTCAGCGCCTGCTCAAGCAGGCCGGGGTCGCGGAACTCGACGCCGAGCGCGGCGGCTGCGCCGGCCAGGGCCGAGCCCGGCACGCGCCCGCTCACAACAGGATGCCGAAGCGCCAGAACCTGGTCGCGAACGGCCACTTCCAGACCTCCCAGAAATGGGCCGTTCCGTCGGTCGAGAAGAACAGGATCTCGGCGCGCCCGACCAGGTTCTCGGCCGGCACGTAGCCGACATTGGAGAGGATGCGGCTGTCCGAGGATCCGTCGCGGTTGTCACCCATCGCGAAGTAATGGTCGGCGGGCACCACGTAGACGTCGGTGTTGTCGAGCGGGCCGTACGGATTGGAGTCGATGATCCGGTAGCCGATCCCGTTGGGCAGGGTCTCGACGTACTGGTCCACCGCGGTGACGTTGCCGATGCGGTCGACCAGCTCGTAGTCCTCGATCTGGCGCCGCTGAACCGGCTGATCGTTGATGTACAGCAGCCCGTCGCGCACCTGGATGTGGTCGCCCGGCAGCCCGATCAGGCGCTTGATGTAGTCGGTCTTGTTGTCGCGCGGCAGCTTGAACACGGCGATGTCGCCGCGCTCGGGCTGGTGCGCCATGATCCGTCCCTCGATCACGCCGATGTCGAACGGGAACGAGTAGCGGCTGTAGCCGTACGAGAACTTGGACACGAACAGGTAGTCGCCGATCAGCAGGCTCGGGATCATCGAGCCGGACGGGATGTGGAACGGCTCATAGGCGAAGGTGCGCACCACGGTCGCGATCAGCACCGCGTAGACGACGGTCTTGAACGTCTCCCAGAACCCGTCGGCGCGGGATTTCTTGGCGATGCGGCCGGAACGCTGGGTCATGTGCGGTCGCCAATTCGGCTTGTCCTGCGCTCGCCCGCGGCAGCCCGGGGCGCGGCGCGCCGGCACTTTACGGCCCAAGCGCCCGGATGCAAACGCAAACTCCGGGTCGGCCTCACGCGCCGGACGGCGCCGCCGGCACCACCGAGATGATCACGATGGCGTGGGCGAGCTCGCGGTCGTCGGTCAGCGACACGTCGAGCCTCGCCTCCATGCCCGCCGGCGTGATCTCGCGCAGGCGGGCGAGCGCGCCGCCGGTGAGCTCGATCGTCGGCTTGCCGCCGGGCTGGTTGACCACGCCGATGTCGGCCCAGTGGACGCCGTTGCGGAAGCCGGTGCCGAGCGCCTTCGAGCACGCCTCCTTGGCGGCGAAGCGGCGGGCATAGGAGTCGGCCCGGCGCAGGCGTCGCTCGCACCGCTCGCGCTCGACGGGCGTGAACACGCGATGGGTGAATCGGTCGCCGAACCGCTCGAGCGCGCTGGCGATGCGGCTCGCGTCGCAGACGTCGTGTCCGATGCCGAGGATCACCCCTGCCCCCTACGGTCGCCCGGCCGGCCTCGCCCGATCACGCGCTGCGCTTGCCGCTCGCCTCGGCCCGCGCCTTGTCCATGATCGCGCGCATCCGCCGGATGCTGCTTTCCAGGCCGCCGAAGATCGCCTCGCCGACCAGGAAATGGCCGATGTTGAGCTCGCTGACCTCGACCATCGCCGCGATCGGGCCGACCGTGTCGAAGCTGAGCCCGTGGCCGGCATGGCATTCGAGGCCGCGCGCCAGCACCTCGCGCGCCGCCGCCTTAAGCCGATCGAGCTCGGCCTCGCGCCGTCCGCCCTCGGCGTCGCAGTACGGGCCGGTGTGCAGCTCGACGACATCGGCGCCGAGCGCCTCCGCGACCGCGATCTGGACCCGGTCGGGGTCGACGAACAGCGATACCCGGATGCCGGCGCCGTGCAGCCGGCCGATGTAGGGCTCGAGCGCGGCGTGCAGGGCGGCGGCATCCAGGCCGCCCTCGGTGGTCAGCTCCTGCCGCTTCTCGGGCACCAGGCACACCTTGGGCGGGCGGGTGGCGAGCGCGATGTCGAGCATCTCAGCGGTCGCCGCCATCTCCAGGTTGAGCGGCAGGTCGATCTCGTCCTTGAGCCGGTGAATGTCGGTGTCCGAGATATGGCGCCGGTCCTCGCGCAGGTGCGCGGTGATGCCGTCGGCGCCCGCCTCGGCGGCAAGCCGCGCCGCGCGCACCGGGTCCGGATGCCGGCCGCCGCGCGCATTGCGGATGGTCGCCACGTGGTCGATGTTGACGCCGAGCCTGAGGTCGTGGGTCATCGCTCTCTTATCTCGCCGCCGGCCAGCTCGCGCGCCTCGGGCGCGGCCGCGTGGCCGGCCAGGGCCGCCTTGGCCTCGCGTGCCGCCCGCCGCGCCGCGCGCCGTTCCGCCTTGCGCGCGATCCGGGCCGCGCGCATGTGCTGATAGCGCGCGACCGCGCGCCGGACAAGCCAGAAGGATATCGCCCAGGCCGCCAGCGCAAGCAGCGTGCCGCCGGTCATCATCGGCAGGAACACGGCCTCGGGGTTGTCGAAGATGTAGCTGATCGACATGCCCTCCGGCGCCACCTCGGGCACCAAGTGCTCAAACCCGAGCAGCCACGCGCCCAGCCGGTAGCTGGCCAGCCAGATGACCGGGAACGTCCACGGATTGCCGATCGCCGTGCCGATCGCCGAGGCGATGACGTTGCCGCCGATCAGCCAGGCGATCAGCGCGGCGAGCGCGAAGTGGAAGCCGATCAGGGGCGTGAACGAGACCGCGGCACCGCAGGCGAAGCCGGCGGCGACCTTGTAGGGCGAGCCGCGCAGGCGGCGCACGCGGTGGCCGTAATAGGTGCTGGCGCGCCGCCAGCCCAGACGCGGCCAGATCAGCTGCCACAGCCGGTCGACCCAATGCGGGCGAATCCGCCGGCCTAGCATGCGCGCGTCCGGATTTCAGTTGCCCCGCGCTCGGGTATGCTCAGGACGATCACGGACCTCAGCCCTGCGCGCGCTCGGCACGATAGATCGAGGGATGCGACCTGAGCGTGGTGATGATGTCGGTCAGGTGGCGCAGGTTCTCGACCTCGATATCGACCACGAACTCGAAGAAGTCGGGCGAGCGGTTGACGATCTTGAGGTTGCTGATGTTGCCGTGCCGGCGCGCGATCGCCTCGGTGAGTGCATTGAGGCTGCCGGGCACGTTGTTGATCACGGTCACGATGCGCCCGGTGTGTACCGAGGGCTTGACGTCGGAGGTGTCCCACGACACGTCGAGCCAGCGCTCGGGCGAGTCGATGAAGCTTTCCAGCACCTCGCAGTCGATGGTGTGGATGGTCACGCCCTTGCCCTCGGTCACCAGCCCGACGATGCGGTCGCCGGGCAGCGGATGGCAGCAGTCCGACATGTGCACCGCCATGCCCGGGGTCAGGCCCTTGATCGGCACCGCGCCGCGGCGGCGGTCGTCGAGCCTGCCGCGGTCGGCCACGAACGGCACCACCTTGCCCGGCTTCGCGGCCTGGTCCGGATGGACCGCAGCCAGCACGTGGCGGGCGTTGATGTCGCCGCGGCCGACCGCGGCGAACAGGTCGCCCGGATTGCGCTTGGCGAGCTTGGCCAGCGCCGGCGCCAGCACCTGGTCGCCGAACAGCTTGTCGGCATTAAGGAAGGTCTTCTCGAGGATCGAGCGGCCGAGGCTGGCATACTCGTCGTTGCGCCGCTGGCGCACGAAGCGGCGGATGCGCGCGCGCGCCTTGCCGGTGGCCACGAAGTTCTCCCAGTTGGGGTCCGGCGCCGGCACGCTCGAGCGCAGGATGTCGACCTGGTCGCCGTTCTGCAGCCGGGTGCGCAGCGGCGCCAGCCGGCCGTTGATCTTGGCGCCGACGCAGGTGTCGCCCACGTCCGAGTGCACGGCGTAGGCGAAATCGACCGGCGTCGATCCCGCCGGCAAGGTGATCAGGTCGCCCTTGGGCGAGAAGCAGAACACCTGGTCGGCGAACATCTCGAGCTTGGTGTGCTCGAGGAACTCCTCCGGGTTGGAGGCGTGCTCGAGAATGTCGAGCAGATGGCGGAGCCACCGGTACTGGCGGCCGTCGCGCATCAGGCGGCCGTCGGCGTCCTGCTTGTACAGCCAATGGGTGGCGACGCCGTACTCGGCGACCTCGTTCATCTCGCGGCTGCGGATCTGGATCTCGACCCGGCGCCGCTGCGGGCCGATGACCGAGGTGTGGATCGACCGGTAGCCGTTGGGCTTCGGGGTCGAGACGTAATCCTTGAACCGGCCGGGAATGGTGGGGTAGGCCTGATGGACGGCGCCGAGCGCGCGGTAGCACGCGGCGGCGTCGGCCACCACCACCCGGAACGCGATCACGTCGGCGATCTGCTCGAACGGGACGTGCTTGCGCTCCATCTTGCGCCAGATCGAGTAGGGCCGCTTCTCCCGCCCCATCACCTCGGCCTCGATGCCGGCGGCGGCGAGCGTCTGCTTGAGCTCGTCGGCGATGACCGGGATCAGCTGGCCCTCGGTCTCGCGCAGGAAGTCGAGCCGCTTGACCAGCGACTCTCGGGCCTCGGGGTAGAGCTCGGCGAACGACAGGTCCTCGAGCTCGTCCTTCAGCCGCTGCATGCCGATGCGCTCGGCCAGCGGGGCGTAGATCTCCATGGTCTCGAGCGCGATCCGGCGGCGCTTGTCGGCATCCTCGATGTGCGACAGCGTCCTCATGTTGTGCAGCCGGTCGGCGAGCTTGACCAGGAGCACGCGCAGGTCCTCGGACATCGCCAGTAGAAACTTGCGGAAATTCTCGGCCTGCCGCTCGGAGCGCGACTGGAGCTCGATCTTGCTCAGCTTGGTGACGCCGTCGACCAGGCGGGCGATCTCGGGCCCGAACTGGGCCGCGATCTCAGCCTCGGTCGCGACCCCGTCCTCGACGGTGTCGTGAAGCAGCGCGGTGATGATCGAGGCGGCATCGAGCTTGAGGTCGACCAGGATGCCGGCGACCTCGAGCGGGTGGGAGAAATAGGGGTCGCCGGACGCCCGCCTCTGGGCGCCGTGGCGCGACATCGCGAACACGTAGGCGCGGTTGAGCGCCTGCTCGTCGGCATTGGGATCGTAGGCGGCGACGCGCTCGACCAGCTCGTACTGGCGGGTCGTGGGGCGGCCCGGCGAGGCGCGCGCCGGCGCCCTCGCCGGCTCGGTCGTTCCCGGTCGCTTGCCCCTGGTCCCGGCGGAGCGGGTTCCCTTAGCTTGGCGCCGCGGCGCGCTCAATCGTCGTCGTCGGACGACTCGACGGCAGCCTTGTCCTGCCCGCCTCCGGTCTCGACGATCTGCATGCCGGGCAGCTCGCCGCCCATCGCTTCGAGCTCGCTGAGCAGGTCACCCTCGTCCATCGCCGCGGCCTCTTCCTCGGGCTCGTCGATCTCGGCGTGGCGCTGCAGGCCGCGCACCAGCGCCTCCTGCAACGCCTCGGTGCGGACGGTCTCCTCGGCGATCTCGCGCAGCGCGACCACCGGGTTCTTGTCGTTGTCGCGCTCAACCGTCAGGCTGCCGCCGGCCGAGATGTCGCGGGCCCGCTGGGCTGCCAGCATGACCAGCTCGAAGCGGTTGGGAATCCTGAGAACGCAGTCCTCGACCGTCACGCGCGCCATATTTCGTCGCTCTCCAAAAAATCGGATAGGGGGCTGAACCGACCAAATATATGGAGCCGCACCGCACAAAGCAAGGTGCATCAATGCCTTCCGGCAGGTTTCTGGGCCGACGGCCTGCCCTTTCGGGGCTCCACCGGAGCCGTCCGATCCCCAGCTTCCGGCTCCCCCACACCCAGAGGCCGAATTTCCTGGTCCGGCGGCAGCCTTGCGGCGAGCGCCGCGACCGTCTCGCCGCTCCCCGGCAGGCGCCAGCCGGGCGCGATCTCGGCCAGGGGCAGCAGCACGAAGGCCCGCTCGGGGACCCTCGGATGGGGCAGCAGCGGCGCCGCCGGCCCCGCGCGGACCAGGTCGCCATAGGCCAGCAGATCGAGGTCCACCGCCCGGGCGGCGTTGCGGGCCCCGCGCACGCGGCCGAAATCGTGCTCGATGGCGTGCAGCACGGCGAGCAGCGCTTCGGGGCCCAGCCCGGTCTCCACCGCCGCCACGCCGTTCACGTACCAGGGCTGGTCGGAGCGCGGCACCGGCGCGCTCTCGTACCAGCGCGAGCGCCGCACCACCCGCACGCCGCGGCGCTCCAGTTCGGCGAGCGCCGCCTCCAGCGTCTGGCGCGGACCGCCGAAGCGCTCGCTCGGCAGGTTGGCGCCCAATCCTATCAAAATGGGTCCATCTCCCCGCCTTACCCGGTGATCGCTGGGCGATTTGTCGGTCATCCCTTGCCTGCGCGCTTGTCTGGCGACGAAAGCGCCCTAATTATGAAGCTGTTACCGGCGCGAGTCGCCGGGGCATCCTGCCTGCCCACGCTGCGAAGACTGGTCCGCCTCGGCAAATTCATTCTCTTCACGGCACATTACTTAGGACAGATCATGATACTGAAGTTCCACCCTCAGGAGCGCGTTGCGATCTTCATCGACGGCGCCAATCTCTACGCCGCGGCCCGCGCCCTCGGCTTCGACATCGACTACAAGCGCCTGCTCGACACCTTCACCGGCGCCTGCCACCTGATTCGCGCCTTCTATTACACCGCGCTGGTCGAGGACCAGGAGTACTCGCCGATCCGGCCGCTGGTCGACTGGCTGGACTACAACGGCTACACCATGGTGACCAAGCCGACCAAGGAGTTCACCGACTCCTCCGGCCGGCGCAAGATCAAGGGCAACATGGACATCGAGCTGGCCATCGACGTGATGGAGATGGCCGAGCATGTCGACCATATCGTGCTGTTCTCCGGCGACGGTGACTTCCGCCGCCTGATCGAGGCGGTCCAGCGCAAGGGCGTGCGGGCATCGGTCGTCTCGACCGTGCGCACCCAGCCGCCGATGGTCGCCGACGAGCTCAGGCGCCAGGCCGACAACTTCATCGAGCTCGAGGACCTGTCCGAGCACATCGCCCGCGACCCGATGGCCCGGATGGCGCGCCGCGCCCAGGAGGCGGCGGACATCGAGGCGGACGAGGACGTGGAGGAGGAGCTCGACCTCGGGCGCGCGTGATCCGGGGCGCCCGGTACGGCCCGGGCGCGACTGCCCGCGCTGTCCGCGCCTGGTCGCATTCCGCGCCGCCAACCGCGCCCGGTTCGCCGGCTATCACAACGCCCCGGTCGACTCCTTCGGGCCGGCCGCGGCGCGGCTGCTGGTGGTCGGGCTGGCGCCGGGCCTGCGCGGCGCCAACCGCACCGGCCGGCCGTTTACCGGTGACGCCGCCGGCGAGCTGCTGTATCCGACGCTGATCGCCCACGGCTTCGCGCGCGGCACCTATCGGGCCCGCCCCGACGACCGCCTCGAGCTGGTCTCATGCAGGATCACCAACGCGGTGCGCTGCGTGCCGCCGAACAACAAGCCGACCGGCGCCGAGCTGCGCGCGTGCCGCGGCTTCCTCGCCGCCGAGATCGCGGCGATGCCGGAGCTGAGGGCGGTGCTGGCGCTCGGCCGGATCGCGCATGATGCGGTGCTCGCCGCGCTCGGGCTCGGCCGCGCGTCCACGCCCTTCGCCCACGGCGCCCGCCACGCGCTCGCCAGCGGGCAGGCGCTGTTCGACAGCTACCACTGCTCGCGCCTCAACCTCAACACCGGCCGCCTGACGCCGGCGATGTTCGACGCCGTCATCGCCCGCGTCCGCGCCGATTTAGCTCTTCTACGCCAAAAAGTTAGCTTATAACAAAATCTTAAGAGCTATTTTTCCAGCGCGCTCTCAATAGCGTCGGTGACCGTGCCGGACTCGGGTTTGACCTGCGACGGCCACGCCTCGGTCACCGCGCCGCTCTTATCGATCAGGTACTTATGGAAGTTCCAGCGCGGCTCGGCGGCCTCGCCGAGCGAGTCGGCGATCCAGCGGTAGAGCGGGTGGGCGTGCGCGCCGACCACCGTCTGCTTGGCGGTCATCGGGAAGTCGACCCGGTAGTTGGCCTCGCAGAACTCCTTGATCTCGCCCTCGTCCTTCGGCTCCTGGTTGCCGAAGTCGTTGGACGGCACCCCGAGCACCACCAGGCCGCGGTCGCGATAGCGCCGCCACAGCGCCTCGAGGCCCTCATACTGGGGCGTGAAGCCGCAGAACGAGGCGGTGTTGACCAGCAGCACGACCTTGCCCGCAAACCGGGACATCGGCAGCCGCTTGCCCTCGATCGAGGTGAAGTCGAAGTCGTGCGCGGTCATCGCCAGTCCCGGTGTCGCCGCGGCCAATGCGACGGCCAACGCCGCGCCGCCGGCGAGCTTGCCTATCATGCCCAGCATAAACTGCCTCCTCGATGATTTGCCAGCCGGTCAGCTGCGCGCACGCATCAGGCGCGCCTTGTCGCGCTGCCAGCCGAGTTCCTTCTCGCGCTCGCGCTTGTCGTGCAGCTTGCGCCCGCGCGCGATGCCGAGCTCCACCTTGGCACGGCCGCGCTCGTCGAAATAGAGCTTGAGCGGCACCAGCGTGTAGCCGCGGCGCTCGACCAGCCCGCGCAGGCGCTCGATCTCGCGCCGGTGGAGCAAAAGCTTGCGCGGGCGCAACGGGTCGTGGTTGAGGCGGTTGGCGGGCGGATAGTGGGCGATGTGCGAGTTGACCAGGACCATCTCGCCGTCCCGGCGCTCGGCGAACGCATCGCCCAGGCTCGCCCGGCCCTCGCGCAGCGACTTGACCTCGGTGCCGACCAGGACCAGGCCGGCCTCTACCGTGTCCTCGATGATGTAGTTGTGCCGGGCCTTGCGGTTCTGGGCGACGATGCGCTGCTTCAGGTCGCCGCCCGCCATTGCCGGACATTCTCGCTGAGCAGGCCGGCGGCCGCGAGCGCCGCCCGCACCTTAGCCTTGGTCGCCTCGCCGACCTCGACCATCGGCAGGCGCAGCTCGCCCGAGCACAGCCCGAGCAGGCTCGCGGCGTACTTTGCCGGCGCCGGGCTGGTCTCGGCAAACAGGTGCGTGTGCAGCGGCATCAAGCGGTCGTGAAGCGCCAGCGCCTCGGCGGCGTCGCCCTTGGCCCAGGTCTCCTGAACCTCGACGCACAACGCCGGCGCGACATTGGCGGTCACCGAGATGCAACCGTTGCCGCCATTGGCGAGATAGGCGAGCGCGGTGCCGTCCTCGCCCGACAGGAACGAGAACTCGCCCTCGATCGCCTGGCGCTCGAGCAGCGGGCGGGTCAGGTCGCAGGTCGCGTCCTTGACCCCGAGGATGTTCGGGATCCTGGCCAGGCGCGCGAGCGTGTCGACGCTCATGTTGACCACCGACCGGCCGGGAATGTTGTAGACGATGATCGGGATGTCGGCCGCCGCCGCCACCGCCTCGAAGTGCCGGTACATGCCCTCCTGGGTCGGCTTGTTGTAGTAAGGCGTGACCACCAGCGCGGCGTCGGCGCCGGCCTGGTAGGCGTGCCGGGTCAGGCTCACCGCCTCCTCGGTCGAGTTCGAGCCGGTGCCGGCGATCACCGGCACGCGCTTGGCCACGGTCTCGATGCAGACCTCGGTGACCCGGCGGTGCTCGGTGTGGCTGAGGGTCGGCGACTCGCCGGTGGTGCCGCACGGCACCACCCCGTGCGCCCCCTGCGTGACCTGCCAGTCGACGAAGGCCTGGAAGGTCTTGTCGGCGACCTTGCCGTCCTCGAACGGGGTCAGCAACGCGGTGATCGATCCCTTGAACATGGCCAAACCCTCCTCACCCGGCGCGCGCCGGCGGGCGTGCGGCGATACCCAGCGCAAAATACCCGCGCCGCCCCCGGCCGGCAAGCCGGCCTCAGCGACTTCGGTCGGATTGAGCGACGGGCGAGCCAGCGTATATTGACGTTCCTGTCGTTTCCTTGCTCATGCATTCTGTCATTCTGTGACGATGTCGTTTCGATTGCCGATCTTGGCCCTGGCGGCCTTGCTGATGGCGGCGACGGCGCCGGATGCGGCGCCCGCCGGCAAGACCCCGCGCGTGCTGTCCGATGCCGGCCTCGCGCACGCGCGCTCGGCGCTCGAGCACGTCGGGCACAAGCGCTGGCGCGAGGCACAATACGATGCCGGCAGGGCCGGCGAGCCGCTGGTCGCCAAGCTGGTGGAGTGGCGGCGGCTTGCCGACGACGGCTCCGGTGCCTCGTTCACCACCCTCGCCGCCTTCATCGACGCGAACCCGCGCTGGCCGGGTCTGGCGACGCTCAGGCGCAATGCCGAGAAGGCGATGCCCGGGACGATGGCGGACCGGGATGTGGTCGCCTGGTTCGAGCGTCATCCGCCCGCAAGCCCTACCGGCAAGCGGCGCTTCGCCGAGGCCCTGCTCGCCGCCGGCGATGCCGGGCACGGGCTTGCCCTGATCCGCGACGCCTGGGTCAACGGCGATTTCGACTCGCGCCAGGAGAAGGCGTTCCTCGCCGGCCATGCCAAGCGTCTGCGGCCCGAGGACCACGTCGCACGCCTCGACCGGTTGTTGTGGGACGCGCGCGTGCGCGAGGCCGAGCGCCAGATGCCGCGTGTCGATGACGCCCATCGCCGGCTGGCGCTGGCGCGCATCAGGCTGATGGCCCAGGCCGGCGGCGTCGATCCTGCGGTGGCGCGCGTGCCGCCGGCGCTGGCGCAGGACGCGGGGCTGATCTACGAGCGGCTGCGCTGGCGCCGGCGCGCCGGCTTCGACGACGGCGCGCGCGAGCTGCTCGATGCCCAGCCGGCTGACCCGGTGCGCGCCGGTCGCTGGTGGACCGAGCGCCACATCCTCGCCCGCCGGGCGCTCGATACCGGCGCGATCACCGCCGCCTATCGCGCGGCGGCGCATCACGGCCAGGCCGGGCCGGCGGAGATCGCGGAAGCCGAGTGGCTGGCGGGATGGATCGCGTTGCGCTTCCTCGACGAGCCGCTGATCGCCTATCAGCACTTCGTCGACATGCACCAGGTGGTGGCGATGCCGATCAGCATCGCGCGCGCCGCCTATTGGGCCGGGCGCGCGGCGGACGCCGCCGGGGTGCCCGGCGAAGCCGAACGCTGGTATCGGCGCGCGGCGACCCAGCCGACCGCGTTCTACGGCCAGCTCGCCCTGCTCGCCCTCGGCGCCGACGAGCTCACTCTGCCGGCGGACCCGGTGCCGGGGCCGAACGTGGTCGCCGCGTTCGAGCGCGACGAGCTGGTCCGGCTCGCGCGCATCCTCGGCGAGCTCGGCGAGGCCGACCTGATGTCGCGCGTCATCGCGCGCATCATCGACGACGCCGACTCGCCCGCGCTTGGCGATCTCGCCGCGCGCCTGGGGCTCGACTACGGCCTTGAGCCGGTCGCCATCCGGGCGTCGAAATACGCCCAGCGCCAGGGCGTGGCGACCATCGCCCCGGCCTATCCGGTGCCGCCCGCGGTCGCATCCCACCTCCAGTCCGACAGCGGCCGGCTGGAGCCGGGCCTGATGCTCGCCGTCGCCCGCCAGGAAAGCGAGATGAACCCGAACGTGGTCAGCAGCGCCGGCGCCCGCGGTCTGATGCAGCTGATGCCGCCGACCGCCGCGATGGTCGCGAAGCGGCTCGGGCTGCCCTACGACGCGGCGCGGCTGAACGGCGATCCGCGCTACAGCCTGCGGCTCGGCGGCGACTACTTGGCCGGCCTGATCGACGACTTCTCCGGCGCCACCGTGCTGGCGGTCACCGGTTACAACGCCGGGCCGTCGCGGGTTCGCCAGTGGATGCGCCAGAACGGCGACCCGCGCGATGCGGATGTCGACGTGATCGACTGGATCGAGCTGATCCCGTTCAACGAGACGCGGAACTACGTCCAGCGCGTGCTCGAGGGCACCCAGGTCTATCGGGTGGTGCTGTCCGAGCAGGAGGGGCGCGCCCGGCTTAGGCTTGGCGACGACATCGGGGTCGGGCCCGGCCGGCTTGCCGGGCGCTGAGGCGCCGGACAGGCGCGTTTCCCTCGACGCGGCCGGCAAAGGCCGGCATTCTCGGGCCGGGGCAGAGTTCACGGCCACTCTCCATGCGCAACGGCTTGCCGGACATCGAGGATGTCGTCGACGCCGCCCGCCGGCTGCGCGGCAAGGCGGTGGTCACGCCGCTGCTGCGCGCGCCGGCGCTCGACCGCATCGCCGGCGGCACGCTCCTGATCAAGGCCGAGCCGCTGCAGCGCACCGGTTCGTTCAAGTTCCGCGGCGCCTACAACCGGATCAGCCGCATCCCGGAGGAAGAGCGGAGCAGAGGCGTGGTGTCCTGGTCGTCGGGCAACCACGCCCAAGGGGTCGCCGCCGCCGCCGGCCTGCTCGGTATTCCGGCAACCATTGTCATGCCAAGCGATGCGCCGGCACCCAAGCTCGACAATACCCGCGCCCTCGGCGCCGAGGTGGTGCTCTACGACCGCTATGCCGAGAGCCGCGAGGACATCGGGACGCGGATCGCCGAGCAGCGCGGCGCGACCATCATCAAGCCCTATGACGACCCCTGGATCATCGCCGGCCAAGGCACCGTCGGCCTCGAGGCCGCGGGCCAGGCGCTGGCGGCCGGGCTGAGCCCGGACCATGCGCTGGTCGCATGCAGCGGCGGCGGCCTGGTCTCGGGCACGGCGATCGCGCTCACCGACCACCTGCCCGGGATCACCGTCCATTCGGTCGAGCCCGAGGGCTTCGACGACACCGCGCGCTCGCTCGCCGCGGGCGCACGCCTCGCCAACGACCCGGCGGCGCGCTCGATCTGCGACGCATTGCTCGCGCCGACCCCGGGCGAGCTCACCTTCGAGATCAACCGGCGACTGTTAGGCCCTGGAATCGTTGTCAGCGACGCGGACGCGCGCGCCGCCATGCGCGCCGCGTTCCGCCACCTGAGGCTGGTCGCCGAGCCGGGCGGCGCGTTGCCGCTCGCGGCCGCGCTCAGCGGCAGGTTCGACTGCCGGGGCAAGTGCGTGCTGGTGGTCGTCTCCGGCGGCAACGTCGCGCCCGAGCTGTTCGCGGAGACCCTCCTCGCCGGCGAGGACCCGGGTGGCTGAGCCTGACCTGGTGCTCGCCCTCGACCAGGGCACCACCTCGACCCGGGCAATCGTGTTCGACCGCGCCGGCACCGCGCGCGCCGAGGCGCGCCGGCCGCTGCGCCAGGTATATCCGCGCCCGGGCTGGGTCGAGCACGACCCCGAGGACATCTGGCAAGACGCGGTCGCGGTCATGCGCGAGGCGCTCGCCCGCGCGCGCATCGAGGCCCGCGCGCTCGCCGGGATCGGCATCGCCAACCAGCGCGAGACCACGCTCATGTGGCAGCGCGACGGCGGCCGGCCGCTGCACAACGCCATCGTCTGGCAGGACCGGCGCACGGCCGCGGCGTGCGACCGGCTGCACGCGGCCGGCGCCGGCGAGCGCATCGCGGCGCTGACCGGCCTGGTGATCGATCCCTATTTCTCGGCGACCAAGGCGGCGTGGCTGCTCGACACCGTCGCCGGTGCGCGCGCCGCGGCGGAGCGCGGGGCGCTCTTGTTCGGCACCGTCGACAGCTTCCTGCTGTGGCGGCTGACCGGCGGCAAGGCGCACGCCACCGACGCCACCAACGCCGCGCGCACCCAGCTGTTCGACATTCACCGCCGCGCCTGGTCCGACGAGCTGCTCGCTTTGTTCCGCGTGCCGGGCGCGGCGCTGCCCGAGGTCAAGGACAGCGCCGGCATGTTCGGCATTGCCGCCGCGGACGTCCTCGGCGCCGAGGTGCCTGTGCTCGGCATCGCCGGCGACCAGCAGGCGGCGATGGTCGGCCAGGCGTGCCTTGCCCCGGGCATGGTCAAGAGCACCTACGGCACCGGCGGCTTCGCGCTGCTCAACACCGGCACCTGGGCCGTGGCCTCGCGTGCGCGGCTGTTGACCACCATCGCCTATCAGATCGCCGGCGCCGCGACCTATGCGCTCGAGGGCAGCATCTTCGTCGCCGGGGCGGCGCTGCAATGGCTCTGCGACGGCCTCGGCGTGCTCGGCGACGTCGCCGACAGCGAGGCGCTGGCGGCCGGCGCCGACGCGGACGGTGCGGTAGTCATGGTACCCGCCTTCGCCGGCCTCGGCGCGCCCTATTGGGATGCGCACGCGCGCGGCGCGCTGTTCGGCCTGACCCGCGACGTGGGCGTCGCCGACCTGGCGCGGGCGGCGCTCGACTCGGTCGCTTTCCAGACCCGCGACCTGATCGAGGCGATGGCGGCGGACGGCGCCGGCCCGCCGACCGCGCTGCGCGTCGACGGCGGCATGGCGGCGAACGCGTGGTTCCTGCAGCGCCTGGCCGACCTGATCGGGGTGCCGGTCGAGCGGCCGGTCGAGACCGAGACCACCGCCTTAGGCGCCGCGCGGCTCGCCGGGCTCGCCGCCGGCCTGATCGATGGGCTCGACGCGCTGGCCGGCGAATGGCGGCGCGAGTGCCGGTTCGAGCCGGCGTTGGACGCCGACCACCGCGACCGTCTTTACCGGCGCTGGCAGGACGCGGTCGCGCGGGTGCGCGAGTCCGCCGGAGGCTGAGCACCGCACCATTGCGGTGTCACAATCCTGACACATCGTTTCGATAATTCTCGAACTATGAAAAGGACCGAAGCCTTGTCGGCGCTGGCCGCGCTCGCCCAGGACACGCGGCTCACGGTATTCCGCCTGCTGGCACGGCAGGCGCCGGCCGGCCTGCCGGCGGGAGCCATCGCCAGGCGCATCGGCGCCGTGCCGTCGACGCTGTCGTTCCACCTGAGCCAGCTCGAGGCCGCCGGGCTGGTGCGCTCGCGCCGCCGGCAACGTCAGGTGGTCTACGCCGTCGATGCGGCCGGCATCCGACGGCTGCTCGCGTTCCTGACCGAGGACTGTTGCGGCGGGCAGCCGGAGCTGTGCGGCGGCGTGCCGGCGGCGACATCGCGGGAGGAATACCGGCCGGCCAAAGTGGAGGAGACATGATGGCGGACAAGGTCATCAACGTCCTGTTCCTATGCACAGGCAACTCGGCGCGCAGCATCATCGCCGAATGCGTGATCAACCGGTTGGGCCGGCCCCGCTTCCGGGGCTACAGCGCCGGCAGCCACCCGTCCGGCGCGATCCACCCGTTCGCGCTCGACCTGCTGCGGCGCCGGAGTTTCCCGACTTCGGCCCTGCGGTCGAAGAGCTGGGACGAGTTCGCAAGGGCGGGCGCGCCGGAGCTCGACTTCGTGTTCACCGTCTGCGACCGCGCCGCGGCCGAGACCTGCCCGGTCTGGCCGGGCCAGCCGATGAGCGCCCATTGGGGCCTGCCCGACCCGGTCGCGGTGGTCGGCAGCGAGGCCGAGCGGCGCTTCGCCTTCGCCGACTCGCTGCGCATGCTGATCCAGCGGATCAGCATCTTCATCAAACTGCCGTTCGAGGCGCTCGACCGGTTGAGCCTGAAGCAGCGGCTCGACGAAATCGGCGCCGCCGGCCGGACGGCGGCCCAGGTGGAGCCGGGCCCCGGCCATGACTGACTTCGGGCTCGGCCGGCGCCTGTGCGCGGAGCTCGTCGGCACCGCGATACTGCTGGCGACCGTGATCGGCTCGGGCATCATGGCCGAGCGGCTGGCGGGCGGCAACGCCGCCCTGGCGCTGCTCGGCAACACCATCGCGACCGGGGCGATCCTGACCGTCCTGATCCTCGTGCTCGGCCCGATCTCGGGCGCCCATTTCAACCCCGCGGTCACTTTGTCGTTCGTCGTCCAACGCCGGATGACCTGGACAGACGGCGCCGCGTTCGCCCTCGCCCAGGTGGCGGGCGGCCTTGCCGGCATGATGCTGGCGCACGCCATGTTCGAGATGCCGGTGGTGATGATCGGCGCCAACGCGCGCACCGGCGCCGGCCAGTGGCTGGGCGAGGCGGTCGCGACCTTCGGCCTGGTGGCGACGATCCTCGGCTGCCTCAGGGTGCGCCCCGAGGCGGTAGCGTACGCGGTCGGCCTGTTCATCAGCGCCGGCTACTGGTTCACCTCCTCGACCTCGTTCGCCAACCCGGCGGTGACCATCGCGCGCAGCTTCACCGACAGCTTCACCGGCATCCGCCCGGCCGACGCGCCCGCCTTCATCGCCTTCGAGCTGATCGGCGCGCTCGCCGCCACCGGCCTGGTCGTCTGGCTCCATGCACCCCGGCGCGACGCCGCCCGAGACGAGCCGGCGGCGGTCGCGCCGCCGGGCGACTAGGCCCGCGCCCGCCGGCCGGCCCCGAATCCCGGGTGTCCGGGGCCGGCGAAAGCCCCTCGGCGGCGCCGCATGGCCTGGGGGAATCCCCTGCCCGCTCTCGGGGCGGAGTGGGTTTCCGCGGCCACACAGCACCTTATCGCCCGCTCATCATGCCGGCGTAGTGCATTTGCATCATGACTCTTCCAGGTCGCTTGGCTTTTAATAAAGGTTGAGCCATCCGGCCTGCACGGGGCCTGAGGGCGGTCGCGCATGTGCCAGGGCCGGGCCCGGCCGCTACCGGGCAAGCGAGAGGTTTCGGGGGGCTAAGGCTTTGGTCTGGCAATCGGGACGCATGGATGTGGATGCCGCGACGGCGGCGGCCGTCCCGGACATCGTTGCCGGCGCAACGCGCATCCTCGAGATCGGGCCCGACAACGTCGTCCGGCTTGCCGACGGCCGCATCATCACCGACGCGGTCTATTTGCGCGCGGGCGACGACCTGGTGCTGCGCGTCCCAGACGGCGCGACCTACGTCATCAAGGGCTACTTCGCCCTCACCGATCGCCCGGACCTGGTGAGCGATGACGGCGGCCGCATGACTCCCGGCATGGTCGATGCGTTCACCCTCAACCACCAGCCCGAGCAGGTCGCCCAGGCAAGCGAGGCGTTGGCCGCGGGCGCGGTGGCGACGGTGGCGGTGCTGGAAGGCTCGGCCACCGTCACGCGCGCCGACGGCAGCGTGGTCCCGCTCAGCGAAGGCGCGCCGATCTATCAGTTCGACATCATCGAGTCCGGCGCCGACGGCGCGGTCAGGCTGCTGTTCATCGACAACACCGTGTTCGCGATCGGCCCAGGCGCGCGGCTCACCATCGACGACTTCGTGTTCGACACGGCCGGCGACGGCAGCGTCTCGGCGTTCACCATGCTCAAGGGCATGTTCGCTTTCGTCTCCGGCCAGATCGCCGACAACGACCCGAGCGACTTCGTGCTCACCACGCCGGTGGCGGTGGTCGGCATTCGCGGCTCGGCCGGGCTCGGCGACGTCAATGAGCCGGGAACGCCGAGCCGGTTCACCGTCGACGAGCCGACGCTCGTGGTGACCAACAATGGCGGCAGCGTCATCCTCGACCAGCGGTTCGCGACCACCAACGTCACCGATATCAACACCCCGCCGAGCGCGCCCGAGATCCTCGACGAGGACGAGGTCAAGACGATCTATGGACCGATGGGAGGTGTCGGGCCGTCCTTCCTGTCGGACGAATCGAACGGCCAGGACGAGCAGTCGGCGCCGCAGGGACCGGGCGATCAGGGCGCCGCGCCCGGCGGCGTGCCCGACGTGGTGACCGCGGCGGGCCCCGCCTCGGGCGGCCAATCCGGGCCTCCGCCCAGCGACGGCGGCACCTCGCAGTTCACCGAGATGGACTCGGACCAGGTGCTGATCCACGACCTCGGCCGAGCCGGCACCACGCCGACCGCCACCGGCGGCACCGCCGGCAGCTCCGGCGGCATCGGCGGAGGCGCCGAGCCGAGCCCCGGCCCGACCTCGCCCAGCAACCAGCCAGCGACCGGCGGCGGCAGCCAGCCGCCCCCCGACCAGGGCGGATCGCCGCCGTCCGAACCGCCGGGCGAGACGCCGCTGTTCTGGGTCGGCGGCCCGGGCGACGATTTCCAGGTCGGCACCAGCCTTGCCGACTCGCTCGACGGTGCCGGCGGCAACGACACCCTGCTGGGTCTCGGCGGCAACGACACGCTGATCGGCGGCACCGGCAACGACTCCCTCGTTGGCGACGACGGCGACGACAGCGTCACGGGCGGCGACGGCGACGACACCATCGTCGCCGGCAGCGGCCAGGGTAACGACACCTATCTCGGCGGCGGCGGCGACGACACGCTCGACTACTCGAGCGCGGTGACTCCGCTGTCGATCGACATGGGCGAAGGCACCACGGTCGGCGGCCCGGAGATCGGCAACGACGTCTTCGACGGCATCGAGCACGTGATCGCCGGCGCCGGCGACGACACGATTGCCGGCGACAGCAACGCCAACATGATCGACGGCGGCGGCGGCGCGGACCGGCTCGACGGCGGCGGCAGCAGCGACACCCTGCTCGGCGGCGACGGCGACGACGTCCTGACTTACGACCCCGCCGACGGCCAGGTCGACGGCGGCGGCGGCTTCGACACGCTGCGCCCGCCCGAAGGCAGCGTGATCGATCTCACCGCCGAGGTCCGCCCGGACCTGTCCGGGATCGAGGCGATCGACCTCACCGACCTCGACGCCGACACCTTGATCATCGACGGCGCGAGCCTGCTCGACCTGGTCGGCCCGGGAGGTGCGCTTCGGGTGCTCGGCACCGCCCAAGACTCGGTGATTGCCGGCGGCGGCTGGACCGAGAACGGCGTCCAGGCGATCGACGGCGAGACCTATCGGACCTTTACCCAGAACGGCGCGACCCTGCTGGTCGACACCGACATCGACCGCGCCGATATCGAGCCGTTCGCCTCGCCGCCGACGCTTTCGGTCCAGCCGGCCCAGGCCAATGAGAACCAGCCGGTGCCGCTGGTGATCGACGCCGCGCTGGTCGACACCGACGGCTCCGAGACGCTCGCCATCCAGATCGAGAACGTACCCGCAGGCGCGGCCCTGTCGGCGGGCGCGGACCAGGGCGACGGCATCTGGTTGCTGGCGCCGGGCGATCTCGCCGGCCTCACGCTCGATCTGCCCCCGGACTTCGACGCGGCGTTCGACCTTCAGGTGACCGCGATCGCCACCGAGACCGAGGACGGGTCATTTGCCGAGACCAGCGCGAACCTGACGGTGACCCCGACCCCCGACCTCTCGATCGCCGATGCCATCGTCGTCGAGCCGGCGTTCGGGGCGGTGGTGCAGGTCCAAGGCATCGGCGCCAACGGCGGCACGTTGGTCGACGGGCTCGGCGGCCCCGCCGGCTTCGGCGAGAACACCTTCCCCGCCAACGACGACGACTCGGTGTTCGTCGACGTGACCGCGGTGTTCGGCGCCGGCGGCATGAACTTCTTCGGCACCAACTTCACCGGCTTCTGGCTCAACAACAACGGCAACATCACGTTCAACGAGCCGCAGGCCGAGTTCACGCCGATTGCCATTACCGGCGACACGGGCAACCCGATCATCGCGCCCTTCTTCGCCGACATCGATACCCTCGGCTCGCACGAAAACGCGCCCACGCCCGGCGGCAACTCGACCGGCTCGAACCTGGTCTACTGGGACATCGACGCCGCCAACGGCGCCATCACCATCACCTGGGACGACGTCGGCTACTACGCCGGCCACACGGACAAGCTGAACGCGTTCCAGCTGGTCATCTACAAGGTCAATGACGCCGGCGATTTCGCGTTCGAGTTCCGCTACGAGACCATCGACTGGACGACCGGCGATGCCAGCGGCGGCGAAGGCGGCCTCGGCGGCGTCGTCGCGCGCGCCGGCTGGTCCGCCGGCGACGGCGTCAACTTCCTCGAGCTGCCGCAGTCGGGCAACGAGGCGGCGGTGCTCGACCTCGAGAACACCAGCAACGACGGCACCGCGCCGGACGGCAACTGGGTGTTCCTCGCCGAGGGCGGCGATGTCGGCAACCTGCCGAGCGGCGTCGCGCTGGTCGACGTGGTGCTCGATGCGCCGAGCAACGATGTGGTCACCGTCGACTACCAGACCGTCGACGGCACCGCCACCAGCACCGGCACGCTGGGCGACGGCGACTTCGACTACCAGCCGGTCGCGGGCTCGCTGGTGTTCCAGCCGGGCGAGACGGTCCAGACGATCGCGATCACCATCTACGGCGACAACGCGGTCGAGCCGAACGAGGTCTTCACCGTCGAGCTGAGCAATGCAACGAATGCCGGCATCATCGATGCGCAGGCGACCGTTACCATGACCGACAGCACGGCGCCGCCGGCGCCGGTCGACGACGCCCGGTCGGCGTTCGATGCCGACCTGGTCGGCAGCGACGGAGCCGTCCAGTACGCCGGCAACCTGCTCGACAACGACGAGCTCGGCAACGCCCTGCTCGCCGCCCAGCCGGTGGTCGACATCGCCGTGCTTACCGCCTATCCAGGTGGTGTCTCGGTCGACGACAGCGGGCCATATGTCGCCTCGAGCAACGACGGCGCCTGGATGCTCACGGTCGACCCCGAGACCGGCGACTACACGTTCACGCTCAACCAGGCGCTCGATCATCAGGCGTTCGGCGACGGCGACGTCATCGATCTCGCCTTCTCCTATCGGATCGAGACCGACACCGGCTTCCAGTCGGACCCGGCAACGTTGACCGTCTCGGTGTTCGACGACGCGCCGGTCGCCAGCCAGGACGCCGACCTCGCGGTGCTGACCACCGACGGCGAGATCGCGGGGGTCAACCTGCTGGCCAATGACGAGGTCGGTGGCGACGGCGGCGAGATCACCGCGATCACCTATGACGACGACGGGCCGGTGACGGTGCCGTTGGTCGAGGGCTCGGTCACAGTGCTGACAGCGCTCGGCGGCACGCTCACCGTCAACGCCGACGGCTCGTGGAGCTACCAGCCGGCCCGGCTGATCGGCGCGCCGCAAGCGACCGACAGCTTCACCTACACCTTGACCGACAACGACGACGACGGCGCCCAGGCGATCCAGAACGTCACCGTCACCGAGGTGCCGCTGGTCGCGCCGGTGGTCGACCTCGACGGGCCCGGCGGCGGCACCGGGTTCGATGCCGGCACCTTCGTCGAGGGCGGCGCGCCGCGGGCGGTGGTCGATGCCGACGCCACGATCAGCGACGTCGACAGCGCCAACCTGCTGTCGCTGACGGCGACCTTGACCAACCCGCTCGACGGCCCTGACGAGGCGCTCGCCGCCGACATCTCGGGCACTGCGATCGTCGCCAACTATGTCAGCGAGACCGGCGTGCTGACGCTGTCCGGCCTGGACTCGGTCGCCAACTACCAGGCAGTGCTGCGCACGCTCACCTACCAGAACACATCCGAGAGCCCCGACCCGACCCAGCGGGTGATCGAGGTCCAGGCCGAGGACGAGGACGAGCAGCTCTCGAATGTTGCCGCGGCGACCATTGCCCTGCTGGCGGTGAACGATAATCCGGTCGCTGTCACCGACGCCTATGCGGCCGATGAGGACAGCATCCTCACCGTCAATGCGGCCGGCGGCGTGATCGACAACCCGGTGACGTTCGACTCGGACCCGGACGGGGATGCGCTGTCGGTCGTGGCGTTCGATGCCGTGAGCACGCTTGGAGCGACGGTGGTCATGCAGGCCGACGGCTCGTTCACTTACGACCCGACCGGGGTTGCCGCGCTCCAGCAGCTCGGCGCCGGCGAGGACACGGTCGACAGCTTCACCTACACCATCGGCGACGGCAACGGCGGCCAGGACACCGCCTCGGTCGAAGTCACGGTGAGCGGCGCGGACGAGGTCGCGACCGAGGGCAACGA
>DASWHU010000385.1:0-2815 GCA_036398035.1 Alphaproteobacteria bacterium
GCGCTCTTGGCGGAGTCGTTGCCCATGTCGGCGAGCCATTCGATCTCGCGCCCGTAGGCGGCGTCGATCAGGATTCTGCGCGCGCTCTCCTCGATCCAGTCAGCGCGCGCGACCTTGCGGCGGCCCGGGGTGCCGACGGCGTGATCGGCCGCGCACCACGCGCCTTCGTCGATCAGGTCGAGCGGCGTCTCGCGCACCAGGCTCGGCAGCAGCAGCACGTCGTCGGTGCCGGTGGCAGGGCGCGGCGCGCCGCCGCCGGCGCTGGCCTCGGTGAACGCCTCGTCGGCACGCTTGGGGCCGCGTGGCCCCGAGCCGCCGCCGCGTTCGGTCTCAGCAGGTGTCCAGATCAGCATGTCCGCCTCCGGCGTTCGGCGCCCGGCCCGCAGCCGGACGAACAAGACCGTCAAGGCGAATGTGCATCGAGCCTGCCTCCGGACGCGGTGAGAAGGATCACAAGGCGTCACGCTTTCGGTGTGACCGCGGTCACAATCTCCTTTGATTTTGACGGTAATAAGGCGTCGGCGTGACTGTTCGCGCACCGTGATTCCGGCTTGGCGCAAACCGGCGAAAGGGTATAGTGGCGCACCCCGCGACCTGGAGGCGGCATGGACCTGTTCGAGGCGCTGACCTTCGACGACGTACTGATCAAGCCGGCGGCGTCGGCCGTGCTGCCCGCCCAAGTCGATACCGCGACGCGCTTCACCCGCACCATCTCGCTCGGCATCCCGCTCGCCTCGGCGGCCATGGACACGGTGACTGAATCGGCGCTCGCCATCGCCATGGCGCAGGCCGGGGGCATCGGCGTGATCCACCGCAACCTCGACGCCGCGGGCCAGGCCGACGAGGTCAAGCGGGTGAAGAAGTTCGAGTCCGGGATGGTGGTCAATCCGGTGACCGTGACCCCGGACATGACGCTCGACGACCTGCATCGGCTGCAGGACCGCCACAACATCTCCGGCTTCCCCGTGGTCGAGGCGGGCAACGGCCGCCTGGTCGGCATCGTTACCCGCCGCGACGTGCGCTTCGCCACCAACGGGCGCACGCCGGTGCGCGAGCTGATGACCACCGAAGGCCTGGTCACGGTCAAGCAGGGGATCGGCGGCGAGGCGGCCCGGAAGCTGCTGCACGAGCACCGGATCGAGAAGCTGCTGGTGGTCGACGACGGCTATCACTGCGTCGGCCTGATCACCTATACCGACATCGAGAAGGCGCGCGCCTTCCCCAACGCCTGCAAGGACGACAAGGGCCGGCTGCGGGTGGCGGCGGCGATCGGCGTCGGCGAGGCGGGCATCGCCCGCGCCGAGGCGCTGATCGACGCCGAGGTCGACGTGATCGTGGTCGACACCGCCCACGGCCACGCCCAGGCCGTGATCGACGCGGTCGGCCAGGTCAAGAAGCTCACGAACTACACCCAGATCATCGGCGGCAACGTCGCCACCGCCGCCGGCGCCAAGGCGCTGATCGACGCCGGGGCGGACGCGGTCAAGGTCGGCATCGGGCCGGGCTCGATCTGCACCACGCGCATCGTCGCAGGCGTCGGCATGCCGCAGTTCTCGGCGCTGCAGGAGACCGCCTCGGTCTGCCGCCGCGCCGACGTGCCGGTGATCGGCGACGGCGGCATCCGCTTCTCCGGCGACCTCGCTAAGGCGATCGCGGCCGGCGCCGAATGCGCCATGATCGGCTCGCTGCTCGCCGGCACCGAGGAGAGCCCGGGCGAGATCTACCTGTATCAGGGCCGCAGCTACAAGGCGTACCGCGGCATGGGCTCGATCGGCGCCATGGCGCGCGGCTCGGCCGACCGCTACTTCCAGCAGGAGGTGGCGGACTCGCTCAAGCTGGTGCCGGAAGGGGTCGAGGGCCGGGTGCCGTTCAAGGGCCCGGCGGTGACCGTCGTCCATCAGCTGATCGGCGGCCTGCGCGCGGCGATGGGCTATACCGGCACCCGCACCATCCGCGAGTTCCAGGACCGGGCCGAGTTCGTGCGCGTCACCGGCGCGGGCGTGCGCGAAGGCCACGTCCACGACGTCACCGTCACCCGCGAGGCGCCCAACTACAATCCCGGCGAGTGACCGCCGGCCGCGCCGGCGCCGCCTGACGCCGGCGCCGCTGGCCGCATCCCCCGAGCGATGACCCCGGCGGCGCGCCTGCAGGCCGCGATCGAGCTCTCGGACGCGGTCGAGCAGAGCGCGGCGCCGGCCGACGCGACGGTCCGCGCCGCGCTCCGCCGGCGGCGCTATGTCGGCGCCAAGGACCGGCGCGAGATCCTGGAGCTGGTGTTCGATGCCGCCCGCCGGCGGGTCCGGCTCGACTGGCGCATCGCCCGCCACGGCGGTGCGGCGAGCGCGCGGCTCAGGCTGCTGGCGCTGGCGGCGGTGGAGCGCGGCCAGGGCGTCGCCGCGGTCGAGTCGCTGTGCGACGGCGGCCGCTACGCGCCGGCGCCGCTCGACGACGGCGAGCGCGCGCTGCTCGCGGCGATGGCCGGGTCAGCGGCCCGCGACGACGCGGACATGCCGCCCTGGGCGCAGGCGGGCGTGCCGGAGTGGCTGGCACCGTCGCTCATCCGCCGCTTCGGCGACGCGCTTGCCGCCGAGATGGCGGCGCTCGCCGAGCCGGCGCCGCTCGATGTGCGAGTGGACACGCGCCGCGCGACGCGCGCGGCGGTGCTCGCCGAGCTCCGCTCGTTCGGCCTCGATGCCGAGCCGACGCCGCTGTCGCCGGTCGGCATCCGCGTGCGCGGCCGGCCGCTGTTGAGCCGCCACCCGGCGTGGCGCGAGGGCGTGATCGAGGTCCAGGACGAGGGCGCGCAGCTGGTCGC
>DASWHU010000386.1:0-2259 GCA_036398035.1 Alphaproteobacteria bacterium
CAGCGCGTATTCGGGGTAGGGAAAGATCTTGATGCCGAAGCCGCCGCCGACGTCGGGGGTGATCACGCGCAAGCTTTCGGGCGCGACCTTGAGCACGCTCTCGGCGATCACGTCGCGCACCAGCCAGCCGCCCTGGGTGCACACGGTGAGCGTCATCCGGTCCTTGCCCGGGCCCGGCTCGGCGAGCGCGCCGCGGGTCTCCATCGCGTGCCCGATTAGGCGGTTGTTGACGATGTCGAGGCCGACCACATGGGCCGCAGCCGAAAACGCCTTCTTTACCGCGCGCGCATCGCCGTGCCGCCAGTCGAAGCACCGGTTGCCCTTCGCCCGGTCGTGAATCTGCGGCTGGCCGCGCGCATGGGCGGTAGCGGTATCGACCACCGCCGCAAGCGGCCGGTAATCGACCGCGACCAGCTCGGCCGCGTCTTTCGCGTGGGCGAGCGTGTCGGCGACCACGAACGCGACCGCGTCGCCGACATGGCAGACGCGCTTCGTGCACAGCACCGGCCGCGGCACATCGATGCTGTTGCCGACCGGGGCGAGGCACGGCAACGCGTTGGCGCCGGCCTCGTCGAGCTCGGCGCCGGTAATCACCGCGACCACCCCGGGCGCCGCCGCCGCGGCCGACACGTCGATCATGCGGATCAGGGCGTGGGCGTGCGGCGCGCGCACCACCACGCCGTGCGCCTGGCCCGGCGGATCGATGTCGTCCACGAACCGGCCGCGCCCGGTGACGAAGCGCACATCCTCGGTCCGCCGCACCGGCTGGCTGACGCCGAACTGGGTCATGCCTCCCCTCCCGCCAAGCGCAAATCGGGCGACGTTAGCGGCAGCGGCCGTCCGGCGGCAACCGAGACCGAATGAAAAGCCTAGTCGGCCGGCCGCCATCAGGTTCACGCGGAGGCGCGGAGGCCGCAGAAGCCCCCCTCCTTCCTCCCCCCGCAAGCAGGGGGAGGCAATAAAATAAAGACCCTCCCCCGCTTGCGGAGGAGGGCTGGGAGGGGGTGCGGCGGGCGCCAGCCCACCCTCGAAATCCTCTGTGGCACCCGCGGCTCCGCGTCTCCGCGTGCCGAACACCGCCGCATGGGACAAGCCGCGGCGGCGAACCTATAGTGGCGCGGCGCAGCAGGGGGATGTCGATGTACAGCCAGAAGCTCGTCGCCTATGGGCAGCGGCTTAAGGCCTGGAACGGCGAGACGCCCGCACCGCGAGGCGGCGAGGTGCTGGTGCGGGTGCGCAACGCTGGCGTCTGCCACAGCGACGTGCACCTGCAGGACGGCTACTTCGACCTCGGCGGCGGCGAGCGCCTCGACATCGCCTCGGGCCGGGCGCTGCCGTTCACCCTCGGCCACGAGGTCGAGGGCGAGGTCGCGGCGCTGGGGCCCGACGCGCGCGGGGTGCGGCTCGGCGAGCGGGTGGTGGTCTATCCGTGGATCGGCTGCGACGGGTGTGCGCTGTGCGCACGCGGCGACGGCCATCTGTGCGCGAAGCCGCGCCAGATCGGGGTCACCATCGACGGCGGCTATGCCGACCACTGCCTGGTGCCCGACGCCAAGTACTTGTTCCCGTATGGCGCAGTCGAGCCGGCGCTCGCCGCGACCTACGCCTGCTCGGGCATCACGGCCTACGGCGCGCTGGCCAAGGCCGGCGGAGCGGCCGGCGACGGGCCGGTGCTGATCGTCGGCTTGGGCGGCGTCGGCATGGCGGCGCTGTCGTTCGCCCGCGCCTTGTACAAGACCGCGCCCCTGGTCGCCGACATCGACCCGGCGAAGCGCGAGGCGGCGCTCGCCGCCGGTGCCGGGGCGGCGTTCGATCCGGCGGACAAGGGCGCCGCCAAGGCGGTGCGCGCCGCAACCGGTGGGGGCGTCAGCGCGGCGCTCGACTTCGTCGGCGCGGACAGCTCGTTCGCCTTCGCCAGCGCCGCGCTCGGGCGCCACGGCACGCTGGTCGTGGTCGGGCTGCTCGGTGGGCGCATGACCCTGCCGCTCGCGATGTTCCCGCTGAAAGGCATAACGGTGACCGGCTCCTATGTCGGCTCGCTCGGCCAGTTCCGCGCGATGATGGCGCTGGTGCGCGACGGGCGGGTGGCGCCGATCCCGATCCAGACCCGCCCGCTCGCCGATGCCTCGCGCACCCTCGACGACCTGCGCGCGGGGCGCGTGCTGGGGCGCGCGGTGCTGGTGCCGTGACCGCGCGCGCCGCACCAACCAGCCGGGTCGCGCTGGTCACCGGTGCCGCGCGCGGCATCGGCGCGGCGAT
>DASWHU010000387.1:0-1938 GCA_036398035.1 Alphaproteobacteria bacterium
GAGCGGCACCTTGAGCCCCGCCGCCGCCGCGACCCGCCTGCTCGACGCAGTGGTCGGCGCGGCGTCAAAGTCGGATTGATCGGCGCGCGCCATGGCCGAGCGCGCGCGGGTGGTGGTGATCGGCGCCGGCATCGTCGGCTCAGCGCTCGCCTACCACCTCGCCCGGCGTGGCCGCGACGGCATCGTCGTGCTCGACCGCGGGCCGCTGTTCGACACCGGCGGCTCCACCGGCCACGCTCCCGGGCTGGTGTTCCAGACCAATGCCTCGCGCCTGCTCACCCGACTCGCGCGGATGAGCGTCCGCCTCTATCGCGCGCTCAGGCTCGACGGCGCGCCCGGCTGGCGCGCGGTCGGCGGCATCGAGGTCGCGACCACCGACGCGCGTTGGGCAGACCTTCACCGCAAGCTTGGCTTTGCCCGGAGTTGGGGGGTAGGCGGGGCTGCGTTGCTCACGCCGGCCGAGGTCGCAGCGCGACTCCCGCTCGTCGATCGCGGGCGCATCCTGGGCGGGCTGTGGGTGCCGGGCGACGGCGTCGCCGACGGCGCGCGCCTGTGCGCCGCGCTCGCCCGCCGGGCGGAAGCGCGGGGTGCCGCGCGCTTCCGGGGCGAGACCGAGGTCACCGGCTTCGACGTAGCGAACGGCCGGCTGCGCGCGGTACTGACCGACCGCGGCGCGATCGAGACCGAGGTCGCGGTGATCTGCGCCGGCCTGTGGTCGCCGGGGATCGGGAAGCTCGCCGGGATTTCCGTGCCGCTGGTCGCGGTCGAGCACCAGCTCGCCCGCACCACTACGGTGCCCGCGCTCGCCGGGACGGGAGAGGACGAGATCGCCCACCCGATCCTGCGCCACCAGGACCAGGACCTCTACGTCCGCCAGGCCGGCGACCGCTATGTCATCGGCAGCTACCGCCACGCCCCGCGCCTGGTCGAGGCCGACGACCTGGGCGCGACGGCGCTGCGCCCGTTCACGGCGGCCGATTTCGCGCCCGCCTTCGCCGAGGCCAAGGCGCTGCTGCCGCCGCTCGCCGACGCGCACGTCGAGGATGGGATCAACGGCATGTTCTCGTTCACGCCCGACGGCCTGCCGCTGCTCGGGCCGACAGAGGTCGACGGGCTGTGGCTCGGCGCGGCGGTGTGGGTGACGCATGCCGGCGGCGCTGCGCGCGCGCTCGCCGACTGGCTGGTCGACGGCGAGCCGCGCATCGACCTGCACGCCGCCGACGCCAATCGTTTCCATGCTCATCAACGGACGCCCGCCTATGTGCGCACGCGCGGCGCCCAGCAATATGTCGAGGTCTACGACGTCATCCATCCGCGCCAGCAGATCGCCGCGCCGCGCGGGCTCAGGCTGAGCCCGTTCCAGGCGCGATTCGAGGCGCTGCGTCCCGAGATGGTCGAGGTGGCGGGATGGGAGCGCCCGCTTTGGTTCGCCGCCAACGAGGGGCTGCTCGACCGCTTCGCCGTGGCCGGGCGCAACGGCTGGGCGGCGCGCCACTGGTCGCCGGTCGAGGGCGCCGAGCACCTGGCGACGCGCGCCGGCGTGGCGCTGTTCGACCTGTCGCCGTTGGTCAAGATCGAGGTCTCGGGTCCCGGCGCGGCGCTGCTTCTGCAGTGGCTGTGCGCCAACCAGATCGACCGGCCGCCGGGGGCGGTGGTCTACACCGCGATGCTGGGGTGGCGCGGCGGCATCATGGCCGACCTAACCGTCACCCGGCTCGCCGCCGACCGGTTCCAGATCGTCACCGGCGCCGCCTCGGGCATGCACGACCTCGCCTGGATTCGCGGCCACGCCGCCGGCGACGACACGGTGCGGGTCGCCGAGCTGACCTCGGGCCTCGCCGCGCTCGGCCTGTGGGGGCCGAAGGCGCGCGCCGTCCTCGCCGCAGCGTGCCCGGACGACGACGTGGCGGATGCCGCCTTTCCCTATCTCGCGGCGCG
>DASWHU010000388.1:0-1554 GCA_036398035.1 Alphaproteobacteria bacterium
GCCAGGTGGAACGCGCCCGAGGCGATGAACAGGATGTGGTCGGTGCGCACCTGGCCGTGCTTGGTCGCGACCACGGTGCCCTCGATCAGCGGCAGAAGGTCGCGCTGGACGCCCTCGCGGCTCACGTCGGCGCCGAAGCGCTCGCCGGCGCGGGCGCAGATCTTGTCGATCTCGTCGAGGAACACGATGCCGTTCTCCTCGACCGCGGCCAGCGCCTCGCGCACGACCTTCTCGTCGTCGAGGAGCTTGTCGCTCTCCTCGGCCATCAGCACCTCGTAGGTCTCGTCGACGCGCATCTTGCGCCGGCGCGTGCGCCCGCCCATCGCCTTGCCGAGCATCTCGTTGAGGTTGATCATGCTCATCTGGGCGCCGGGCACGCCGGGCAAGTCGAAGCTCGGGATGCCGGGGAAGCCGCTGTCCTGGACCTCGAGCTCGATCTCGCGCTCGGCGAGCGTGCCCTCGCGCAGGAGCTTGCGGAACTTCTGGCGCGTCTCGGGCGCGGCCTTCGCGCCGACCAGCGCATCGAGCACGCGCTCCTCGGCCGCGGCCTCGGCGCGCGCACGCACGCTCGCGCGCAGCCGCTCGCGGGTCATGTTGATCGACACCTCGACCAGGTCGCGGACGATCGACTCGACGTCGCGCCCGACATAGCCGACCTCGGTGAACTTGGTCGCCTCGACCTTGACGAACGGGGCGCCGGCGAGGCGCGCGAGGCGGCGCGCGATCTCGGTCTTGCCGACCCCGGTCGGGCCGATCATCAGGATGTTCTTGGGCAGCACCTCGTCGCGCAGGTCGCCGGTGAGCTGCATCCGCCGCCAGCGGTTGCGCAGCGCGATCGCCACCGAGCGCTTGGCCTGGTCCTGGCCGACGATGAAGCGGTCGAGCTCGGAGACGATCTCGCGCGGGCTGAACTCGGTCATCTCTCCAAGGTCTCGATCACCAGCTCGCGGTTGGTGTAGACGCAGATGTCGGCGGCGATCCCCATTGCCTTGGTCGCGATCTGGGCCGCGTCGAGGCCGTCGATGTCGATCAGCGCGCGCGCCGCGGCGAGCGCGTAGGTGCCGCCCGAGCCGATGCCGATCAGCCCGTCCTCGGGCTCGAGCACGTCGCCGGTGCCGGTCAGCACCAGCGAGATGTCGGCGTCGGCGACCGCCATCATCGCCTCGAGCCGGCGCAAATAGCGGTCGGTGCGCCAGTCCTTGGCGAGCTCGACGCAGGCGCGGGCGAGCTGGCCCGGATGCTGCTCGAGCTTGGCCTCGAGGCGCTCGAACAGGGTGAACGCGTCCGCCGTCGCGCCGGCGAATCCGGCCAGGATCTTGCCCTCGCCGAGGCGGCGCACCTTGCGCGCGTTCGACTTGATCACGGTCTCGGCGAAGGTCACCTGGCCGTCGCCGGCGACCACCACCTGCCTGCCCTTGCGCACCGACAGCACGGTGGTGCCGCGCCAGCCGGCCTTGGTCCGAGATGTCATGAGATGGCCAGGATCGGGACGGTTCCGGTGAAAGGCAGCCCCTAACGTGGCGATATCGCCGCCCCGGTCAAGGGGTGGGGCCG
>DASWHU010000389.1:0-13013 GCA_036398035.1 Alphaproteobacteria bacterium
CCTGGTCACCTTCCTCGCCTCCGACCGCGCCTCCTACGTCTCGGGCGTGGTCATGACCATCGACGGCGGCGTCGCCGCGCGCGCCAGGTAGCCCACAGCTCAGCCGGCGGGCGCCATGCTAAGCGTGAGGCCGCCGTCGACCACCAGCTCGATGCCGGTGATGTAGCGCGCCTCGTCCGAGGCCAGGAACAGCGCCGCGCGGGCGGTGTCCCAGGCATCGCCCATGAACCCCATCGGGCACTGGGCGTTGCGCTTGGCGATCATCGCGTCGACGTCGCGGGCGTGGAGCAAGTCGTGCTCGAGTAGCAGCAGCCGGCATCCCGTCAGGAGAGTTCGACCAGCACCCGGCAGTGGTCGCTCGGGCCCCATTCGTCGAGCGAATTCAGCGCTCGCACGCGAAGGCGGTGGTGCAGCTCGGCCGACGCGAAGACGAAGTCGAGCTGGCGGGTGGCCGTCGCTGGGTCGGCCTGGCGAACCCGAAACGTCGGGACGTTCTTGCTCTCGCGCGGTAGCTCTAATGGCCAAGGCTCGGCCTGGATCCCGTGGGGATGCTGCGGACCGACGAAGGGGAGCCCGATGGAGGCCATCCGCGAGAAGATCGAGAGGTACCGGTCGCGCCAGTACGGGCTTCCGTCCTCTCCGTGGCCCATCAGGATGTTCAAGTCTCCGGCTGCGATGATGCGATGGCCGCGCTGGCTGCCGATGAAGACCGAAAGGTCGGATACCAGCCGATGTGCGGACGCATCGGCATAGATCCATTCACCCTCGCGTGGTCGCTCCCACGCTGCATAGAGCGACACCAAGGTGAGGCGTTCCCCGTTCGCCAGCTCCACGTCGGCTGCGGCGATCGAGCCAGGGCGACTGACTGCCATTTCACGATCATTCGCCTCCAGCAACGAGCGGGCGGTGATTGGTGTGAACCGAATTCGATTGCCGAACTTCGCAACGGCAGCGCAGAACAATCGCCTGCCACCCACCGTACTCCAGGACTCGCTTCCGGAAGGCACGGTTTCCACTGCCATGTCGGGCGGTGGTGGAACCGCCTCCTGTAGGAGTGCGATGTCGAGGGCGCCGTCCCGGGCAAGTTCCCTCCATGCATCAACGGTACGTCGAACATTCCAGGAAACGAGCCTCAGCACGGCAGCCAGGATACGTCTGCCGGTACTGGTCATCAAGGCGCGACTGCGCACGACAATGGCAGGGGCCCCTCGTGACTCACGAGGTGGGCGACCGCGGGATCGCGAAGCGAGTCGGCAAGATCGGCCTGGGCGCCGTCGAGCTCTCAGCGGCGACGAACCAGGCGGCAGAACTGGCTGTAGTGGACGTCGTCGAGGTCGTGTGCAAGCCCGAGCGGCTGGACGACGTGGGCGCCGGGTGTGACGCCGGGGCGGCCGCCGCGGGAGAGGTGCCAGCCGTAATTCGCGGCACGGCGCGGCGGCCAGGCGCCTGCAGATGACCCAGTCTTTGTCGGTGGTGACGAGCCCGTTCCGTCCGGCGAGCTCGGTCTCGAGCTGCGCGTGCTGCCGGAGGAAGGCGCTCCTGGATGCCGTCGTAGGCCGCGGCCATGTCGGCGATCAGCGTCTCGCCGTCTTCGTCCGGCTCCTCGAGCGCATATAACATGGTCGAGATCAACCACAGAGGACACGGAGCACACAGAGACAATTCGCCTCCGTGGCCTCCGTGCTTTCTGTCGCTCCCTATTCCGCCTCTCCGCGCCTCCGCGTGCCCCAAGCCTCCTCACCGGCCGGCATCCTCGCCACATGCAACTGCATTCCCCGCGCCCGAGTGGAGGCAGTTGGAGGGTGCTTCGGCGCGATAGCGGTCCGGATGCGTCGACTGTTCAGCCCTGCGCCGGCGACATGGTGATCGTGAGCCCGCCGTCGACCACCAGCTCGATGCCGGTGATGTAGCGCGCCTCGTCGGAGGCCAGGAACAGCGCCGCGCGCGCGGTGTCCCAGGCGTCGCCCATGAAACCCATCGGGCACTGGGCGTTGCGCCTGGCGATCATCGCCGCCACGTCGTCATAGGCGGCGGCGACCGCGCCGCGGATCAGCGGCGTATCCATCAGCCCGGGCAGGGTCGCGTTGCAGCGCACCTTGTGGCGGGCGTAGTGGCTGGCGATGTTGCGGGTGAGCGCGTTCACCGCGCCCTTGGACGCGGCATAGGAGGCGCACGGGTAGCCGAGCGAGAAGAACGAGGCGATCGACGACAGGTTCACGATCGCGCCGCCGCCTTGCGCGACCATGTGCGGCAGCACGTGGCGGCAGGTCAGGTACATGCTTTTCACGTTGACGTCGATCAGCCGGTCCCAGGCGTTCTCGCCGATGTCCTCGGGCGTGCCGGGATCGACGATGCCGACATTGTTGTGCAGCACGTCGATCCGCCCGAAGGTGTCGATGCACGCCTCGACCATGTCCGCGACCGCGCCGGGGCTCGAGACGTCGCAGACGTGGCTGGTGCATGGACAGCCTTCGCCCTCGACGATGGCCGCGGTCTCGGCGAGCGCGTCCCTGTTCACGTCAACCGCAAACAGGCGCGCGCCCTCGCGCGCGAACAGCACCGCGGTGGCCTTGCCGTTGCCCCAGCCCGGGCCGCTCGAGCCCGCGCCGGTGACGATCGCGACCTTGTCCTGAAGCCTCCCCGCCATGCCCGCCTCCCTCGAGTTCAAGGCCGCGGGCATGGTAGCCGGCGCCCGCGCCTACAGGAAGCGCTCGAGGCGGTGGTTGATGTGCCAGATGCGGCCCTTGAACAAGGGCATGATCTCGGTGAGCTTGTCGCGCATCTCGCGGCGCACCTCGGAGGCGAGCGCGGCCTCGATGTCGGCGATCGAGTCGTACTCCTGCTCGATGGTCTGGTAGATGCCGGGGGCGCCGTCCTGGAACGCTTCGCCGCGCAGCAGGCGCACCGCCCGCACCTTGGGCATGGACGTGAGCCTGGGCATGATCTCGGTGTCCATGAAGCGGTCGAAGCGCGCGCGCATCTCCGGCGCGACCTCGCCCTCGAAATAGGCGCAGCGGATGTGCATGGCGTCTCCTCCCTTCGCCGGCGCGCGCTCGGTACAACATCAAACCGCCACCCGGGGGCGGCGGCTCGGCCTGGGTCCGGGGCCGGGGGAGCGGTCTACTCGTCGCGCTGGGCGCGCTTGCGGGCGAGCTTGCGCGCCCGGCGGACCGCCTCCGCCTTCTCTCGCGCGCGCTTCTCGGACGGCTTCTCGTAGGAACGGCGCATCTTCATCTCGCGGAAGATGCCCTCGCGCTGCATCTTCTTCTTCAGGGCACGCAGCGCCTGGTCGACGTTGTTGTCGCGAACGAGTACCTGCAAGATGCGTCCTTTCTCCGGTCACGGACGGGATTCGGCCGACGGGCCGCGGCTTCTAGCACATGGCGGGGGGATTGTGAAGGACCGGGCTTACAGCGCCGCCTCGTCGCGCTCGGCGCGCTCCCCGGCCTCGGACAGGGTGATCTCGTGCACCACCTTGGCGGTGCGCAGCCGGAACTCGGCGAAAACATGCGCCTTGCCCTCGGCCTGGGCATTGGCGTGCAGGGGGTCGGCGCGCCACGCCGTGACCGCCGCCCGGTCGCGCCAGAACGAGATCGAGACGTAGCGGCCTTCGCCCGACAGGCTCTGGAAGCGCTCGATCGACAGGAAGCCGTCGACCTTGCCCAGCCGCTCGCGCAGCCGCTCGGTCCAGCCGAGATAGGCGTCGAGCTGCCCTGGTTTCACCCGGAACTCGAAGATCACCGCATACATGTCTTGCCCTCGCCTGTGGCGCGCTTTACCGCCCGGAAGCCGCGGCCCATATTAGCGCCTATGGCGATCCTGAAAATCGCCCGCATGGGCCATCCGGTGCTGAAGGCGCGCGCCGGCGAGGTCGCCGACCCGACCGCGCCCGAGATCGCGCGCCTGATCGCCGACATGGCCGAGACGCTCGACGATGCCGGCGGCATCGGCCTCGCCGCGCCGCAGGTGCACGTGCCGCTCAGGGTGGTGATCTTCGAGGTGCCGGCGACGCGGCTGGCGGAGGCGGACGCCGAGGCATTGCCGCGCACGGTGCTGATCAACCCCGTGATCGAGCCGCTCGGCGACGAGGTCGCGATCGACTGGGAGGGCTGCCTGTCGCTGCCCGGCCTGCGCGGTGCGGTGCCGCGGCCGGCGCGCGTCCGCTATTCGGCGCTGTCGCCGGCGGGCGAGGCGGTCGCGCGCGAGGTCGGCGGCCTGCACGCGCGCGTGGTCCAGCACGAGTGCGATCATCTGGACGGCATCCTTTATCCGATGCGCATGCGCGACCTGTCGACGCTCCATTACCTCTCGGAGGTCCGCGTCAACCCGGACCTCGGCGACGCGCCCCGCGGCGGTGACAACATCTGAGCGCGAGCGCCTGCGCCGGCGCGTGCTTGAGGCGGCGCTCGGTGAGGTCCCCGGCCACGGCTGGACCTGGCAGGCGGTCGAGGCGGGCGCGCGCGACGCGGGCCTCGATGCCGCCGCCGCCCGGCGCGCGTTCCCGCGCGGTATCGGCGAGGCGTACGACTTCTTTCTCGCCGAGGCCGACCGGCGCATGATCGAGGCGCTGGAGCGTAAGGACCTCGCCGCGCTGCCGGTGCGCGAGCGCATCGCGACCGCGGTGCGCGTGCGCCTCGAGCAGGCCGAGCCGCACCGCGAGGCGGTCCGCCGGGCGCTCGCGCTGCAGCTCGTGCCGGACTACGCGCTCGGCGCCTTGCCCGCGCTCGCGCGCACGGTCGATGCGATGTGGCGGGCGGCGGGCGATACCGCGACCGATTTCAACTACTACACCAAGCGTGCGCTGCTCGCCGCCGTCTACGGGGCGACCTTGCTGTACTGGCTCGACGACCGCTCGCCGGGATACGCCGAGACCTGGGCGTTCCTCGACCGGCGCATCGACGACGTGATGGGCGTCGAGAAGCTGCGCGCGCGCGCACGCGCGCTGGCCGCGGAGCTCGATGCGCCGCTCAAGCGCCTGCTCGCCCGCCTCGGCCGCGGCGCCGCCCGCGACTGGCAGCCGCCGCCCGAGGCGTAGCCGGCCCGCCGTCGCCGCGGGGCTTGAGGCGGGTGACGTGGCCCATCTTGCGGCCGGGGCGCGCCTCGGCCTTGCCGTAGAGGTGCAGGCGCGCGCCGGGCTCGGCCAGGATCTCCGCCCAGCGGCCGGCGTCGGCGCCCAACAGGTTGGTCATCACCGCGTCCGAATGGCGCTCGGGCGAGCCCAAGGGAAGGCCGCAGATCGCGCGCACCAGCTGCTCGAACTGGCTGGTCGCGCAGGCGTCGATGGTCCAGTGGCCCGAATTGTGCGGCCTGGGCGCGATCTCGTTGACCAGCACCTCGCCGGCCGCCGTGACGAACATCTCGACCGCGAGCAGGCCGACCAGCTCCAGCGCCTCGGCCGCGCGGAGCGCGATCTCGCCCGCCGCCCGCGCCACCGGCGCGGGCACGTCAGCCGGGGCGACGGTGACGTCGAGGATGTGGTTGCGGTGGCGGTTCTCGACCGGGCAGTAGGCGGCGGTGGCACCGTCCGCGCCGCGGGCAATGACCACCGAGATCTCGCACGCGAAGTCGACCAGGCGCTCGACGATGCCGACCGGCGCCGCGAGCCGCGCCCACGCCGCCGCCGCATCGCGCGCGTGGTCGATGCGCACCTGGCCCTTGCCGTCATAGCCGAGGCGGGTGGTCTTGAGCACGCAGGGGGCAGCGAGCGCGGCGAGCGCGGCCTCGACCTCGCCGGGCCCGCGCACCGGCCGGTAGGCGGCCGCCGCGGCGCCGATCGAGGCGAAGAATCGCTTCTCCTCGAGCCGGTCCTGGGCGATCGCAAGCGCGTTGGCGCCGGGGCGCACCGACACCTGCCGGCCGAGCGCCTCGGCCGCCTCATGGGGCACGTTCTCGAACTCGAAGGTGACCACGTCGACCGCGGCCGCGAAACGCTCCAGCGCCGCAGCGTCGTCAAAGGCCGCGACCGTGGTCCGGGCCGCGACCTGGCTCGCCGGGGCGCCGGCTTCGGGACCGAACACGTGGCAGCGATAGCCGAGCCGGGCCGCGGCGAGCGCGGTCATGCGCCCGAGCTGGCCGCCGCCGAGGATGCCGATGGCCGCGCCCGGCGCGATCACCCGAGGGGCGGCCATCGCCGTGCGCGCGCTCAGAGCCCGAAAATCTTTTGCCGCACCCTTCGAGACGCGCCCGTCGGGCGCTCCTCAGGGTGAGGTAAATGATTGATTCTCAAACCCCCCTCGTCCTGAGGAGCGAGCGGAGCGAGCGTCTCGAAGGGCGACAGCCGATTCATTGGCAGCCTCTCAGGTCTCGGGCTGGGGCCTGGGCGCGATGTCGGGCGCGGCCTGGGGCTTGCCGCTGACCGGCACCGACGACCGCCGCCCGCCGTCGCGCGGCGGCACGGCGTCGGAGGTGCGCACGATCGACTCGCCGCGCAGCACCGCCTCGACCTCGGCGCCCGACAAGGTCTCGTACTCGAGCAGCGTCTTGGCCACGGTGTCGAGGTCGTCGCGATGCGCCTCGAGCACCGCGCGCGCCTGCGTCTCGGCGTCGTCGATCAGCCTGCGGATCTCCTCGTCGATCAGCCTGGCGGTGGCGTCTGAGACGCTCTGGATGCGCGCCACCGAGTGGCCGAGGAACACCTCTTCCTGGTTGTCCTCGTAGCGCAGCGGGCCGAGCTTGTCGCTCATGCCCCACTCGGTGACCATCTTGCGCGCCATCTGGGTCGCCTGCTGGATGTCGTTGCCGGCGCCGGTGGTGATGCTGTCGCGGCCGTAGACCAGCGCCTCGGCGACCCGGCCGCCGAACATCATCGCCAGCTTGCCCTTGAGCTCCTTGACGGTGAAGCCGTAGCGGTCCTTCTCGGGCAGGTTCATGGTCAGGCCGAGGGCGCGCCCGCGCGGGATGATGGTGACCTTGTGCAGCGGGTCGTTGCCGGCCACGTACAGGCCGACCAGCGCGTGGCCCGCCTCGTGATAGGCGGTCAGCTTGCGCTCCTCCTCGGTCATCACCATCGAGCGCCGCTCGGCGCCCATCATCACCTTGTCCTTGGCCTCCTCGAACTCGGCCATGGTGACCACGCGCTTGGACTTGCGCGCCGCCAGCAGCGCCGCCTCGTTGACCAGGTTGGCGAGATCGGCGCCCGAGAAGCCGGGCGTGCCGCGCGCGATCACCCGCGCATCCACGTCCGGCGCCAGCGGCACCTTGCGCATGTGCACCTTGAGGATCTTCTCGCGCCCCAGCACGTCGGGGTTGGGCACCACCACCTGGCGGTCGAAGCGGCCCGGGCGCAGCAGCGCCGGGTCGAGCACGTCGGGCCGGTTGGTGGCGGCGATCAGGATCACGCCCTCGGTCGAGTCGAAGCCGTCCATCTCGACCAGGAGCTGGTTCAGGGTCTGCTCGCGCTCGTCGTTGCCGCCGCCCAGGCCGGCGCCGCGGTGGCGGCCGACCGCGTCGATCTCGTCGATGAAGATGATGCACGGCGCGTTCTTGCGCCCCTGCTCGAACATGTCGCGCACCCGGCTCGCGCCGACGCCGACGAACATCTCGACGAAGTCCGAGCCCGAGATGGTGAAGAACGGCACGTTGGCCTCGCCGGCGATGGCGCGCGCGAGCAGGGTCTTGCCGGTGCCGGGCGGGCCGACCAGCAGCACGCCCTTGGGGATGCGCCCGCCGAGGCGCTGGAACTTGTGCGGGTCGCGCAGGAACTCGACGATCTCCTGCAGCTCCTCCTTGGCCTCGTCGATGCCGGCGACGTCCTCGAACGTCACCCGGCCCTGCTTCTCGGTCAACAGCTTCGCCCGCGACTTGCCGAAGCCCATCGCCTTGCCGCTGCCGCCCTGCATCTGGCGCATGAAGAAGATCCACACCGCCACGATCAGGATCATCGGCAGCCAGTTGAGCAGGATGCCGTAAAGCGGCGTGACGCCTTCCTTGTCGGGCTTGGCGGTGATCAGCACGCCGTTGTCGCGCAGGCGCTCGACCAAGCCGGTGTCCTGGGGCGCGTAGGTGGTGAACGCCTGGCCGGTGCCCGAGAAATGGCCGTTGAGATAGTTGCCTTCGATGGTGACGTCGCGGACCTGGCCGTCGGTCACCCGGTCGAGGAACTCGGAGTAGGCGAGCGTGGTCGCGCTGGTCCGTGCCGACTGGCCCTGAAACAGGTTGAACAGGGTCAGCAGCAGCAGCGCGATGATGATCCACAGCGCGATATTGCGGCCGAAATTATTCAAGCTCTTTCCCTCGAAGCCTTCCCGCCCGGGGATGCGCGGCCTCGGTGCGGCCATCCTAGCAGATCGGGCACGGTTGCGGCGCAGTTCATGTGGCGACCGCCGCGAAGGCCGCCGACGTCGCCGGCAGGCGCGGGGTAAACCACGCCGCAAGCGGAATTTTCTTCGCCTCCTCGGCGACTTGACACCCAATTAGGTGGGGCAGGGCGAGGGGACCGTCAAGGTCGCAAAGGACCGGCAGCGCCGCCCTCACCACCGCCGGCGGCCACCAAGCGGGGCGGGATGCGGACCGTTCCGCTGCGCGCGCGAGCCGGCGCCAGGCGGTTGCATCGACCGCGCGCACCGACAGCGGACCGCGCCGGGACCGGGCGTTGCCGAGGCGGACCGTGAAGCGACCGTCCCACAAGAGGGTCTCGCCGGGCCGCACCTCGGCCGCCGGCACGATCGCCGCTGGCTCCCGGCACACCAGCATCCGCCCGCCCGCGGCAGGCACCAGCAGGCAGCCGCCGAGGGTGCGCCGGCCGGGGAGGCCGGCGGAGTCCAGCGTTGCCATCAGGCGCCCGAGGCGGGCGGTGCGCGGCGGATGCAGGGAGCCGGAGACCGTGCACAGGATGCGCGCGAGTGCGGCCAGCGCGGTCTCCGGCGGGGCCGCGGCGAGCGCGCCGAGGTCGACCAGCGCAGAGCCGGCCGGGTCCAGGCGCAGCGCCCGCACCAGTAGCGCGGCGATGCGCCGGTCGGCGTCGGCGCGGGCGAGCCCAAGTTCGGCGATGCGCACGGCGAGGCCATCGGCATCGGCTGCGCCGCCGCCGGCGCGCAGCCGGGCGCGCGCGAACCTGGGGTCGCGGTTCGACGGGTCCTCGTCCCAGGCGAGCCCGGCCGCGGCGCCGGTCGCGCGCAGCCGCCGGCCGGGGACGGCGAGCAGCGGGCGGATCAGGCGCAGGCCGCGGCCCTCGACCACCGCCGCCATGGCCGCGAGACCGTAGGGTCCGCTGCCGGCGGCGGCGCGCAACAGGTGGGTCTCGCACTGGTCGTCGCGGTGATGGGCGAGCGCCAGGTGGACGATCCCAACGCGCGCGCACGCCGCCGCTAGCAGCCGGTAGCGGGCCGCGCGCGCCGCCGCCTGGATGCCGCTCCCGGGCTTGGGACCGGTCCACGACAGGATGCGCGCCTCGATGCCGCGCGCGGCGAGCCGCGCGCGCGCGCGCGCCGCCTCCGCCGCCGACTCCGGGCGCAGGCCGTGGTCGACGATCAGCGCCAGCAGCAGGCCGTCGCGGGCGCGACTCCAGCGCTCGAGCAGCAGCGCGAGGCACAGGCTGTCGACGCCGCCCGAGACCGCGACCGCGATCGCGGGAGAAGGCTCGAACGGCCCCAGCGCCGCCATCAGGCGGGCGAACTCGGCGTCCTCGACCGGGCGGGCCTCGGCTGCGGCCGCGCGCACGCCGGCGCCGGCCATGTCAGCTGCAGCCGGCGCGGCTCCGCTCGCCCTCGACCCGGCTCAGCACCTGCGCCGGCGCGCCGGCATGGTCGTGCAAAAGCTTGTCGAACGTCGCGCAGGCTTCCTTGGTCTTGTCCATCGAGGTGAACGACATGCCCAGCTTGAGCAGGTTGTCGGCGGCCTTGGAGCCGTCCGGCGCGCCCTTGTAGCCGCGCGCGAAGGCGACCGCGGCCTCCTGGTAGTCGTTGCGCACGTAATAGGTCTCGCCCAGCCAGTAATAGGCGTTGCCGACCAAGGGATGGTCGGGATGGTCGGCGATGAAGGCCTGCAACGCCGCCTCGGCGCCGTCGTAGTCGGCCTGCGCCAGCAGGCGGTAGGCGTCCTCGTACTGGCCCTCGGGCGTCGATGCGGGGGCACCGGCCGCGGCGGCAGGGGAAACCGCCGCAAGCTCGCCGGCGGCGGCATCGGCGGCGCCGCCCTCGTCGGTCGGGACGGTGCCGAGCACGCCCATGGTCTCGTAGCGGTCGGCGTTGGCGTCGCGCCCGACCACGGTGGTGCCGCCGGCATCGACCACCGTCGTCGTGCCCTCGGAGCCCGGCGTGGTCAGGCCGGCCGGTGCCGCCCCGGCAGGCGGCACCGCGCCGGCGACCGGCGGCGGGGCGCCCGCCGCCAGCCGCTGCTCGATCGCCGCCAGCCGCGCATCCACGTCCCGGGACAGCGAGTCGTACTGCTGCACCAGCTGGCGCAGGCCATGCTGGGCCTCCTCGACCGCGCCGGTGAGCGTGCGGAACTGCTCTTCCAGCTCGGTCATCCGGACCTCCACGCGGGCGGCGGCCTGCGGGTCGCCGGCAGCGCCCGCGGCGGCGGCCGGCGGCACGCCCTCGCGGGCGAGCTGGCGCTGGACGCCGCCGAGGTCGCGCTCGATCCGGTCGAGCCGGTCGATCAACGCGGCGAGGCTCATCTCCTGCGCGTGCGGGCGCGCCGGCAAGGCCGCCAGCACGCCCAGCGCCAGCACTGTCGCCGCGATGGTTCTGATGCAGACCATCATCGATGCCATCCGTCGGTATTCGCGCCCAGCCTGCATGCCATGTAGTCACGACATCGTGGCGATAGTAGGGCGGCGCGCGCACCGCCGCGCCGCCCGGCACCGGCCGTGTCGGCGCGGCGCTAGTTGATCGAGCTGACCCCCACCCGGTTCTGCGCCCACGCCGATTCGTTGTGGCCGAGCACGATCGGTCGCTCCTTGCCGTAGGAGATGGTGGTGATGCGGTCCTCTTCGACGCCGAGCGAGTTCAGGTAGTCCTTGGCCGCATTCGCGCGCCGCTCGCCGAGCGCCAGGTTGTACTCGCGGGTGCCGCGCTCGTCGCAATGGCCGCTGAGGGTGATCGACAGGTTGGGATGGGCGAGCAGGAACTCGGCCTGGCGGCGCAGCGTCGCCTGGCCGTCCGGGCGCAGGCTGTAGCGGTCGAAATCGAAGAACACTCGATCGCCGACCTCCTGCACCAGCTGCTCCTGCGGCGTCAGCTCGCGCGGCGCCGCCATGGCCTCGACCTGCTCCGGCGGCGCGGTCGTGGTGGGGGCGGCCTGAGGCGCGGCCCCGACTCCCGCGGCTCCGGCCTCGCCGGTCTCCTCGGGCGTGGTCTCGCAAGCCGCGACAAGCAGCAGCACGCCCGCAAGGGCGATCAGTTTCGTCCGCATTTACGCTGTCTCCTGATGAATACCATTTCGCAGGGCGCCAGGATCACCGGCAGCCTCGGGCCGATCCCGTGTCGGCCCACGGCGGCCAGGACCCGTCATCGACAACCCCCTGGTGAAAACGCCCGAGTAGCGGGACCCCGCTCGCCCCCGCGCGCATGTGAGAAGCGATTCTATTTTGAGACCGGTTGCGTATCAAGCCCTGCCCGGCCTCCGGGCAGTCCCGGCACCGGTTGCCGGATCGAATTTCACGTGATCAGCCCGAGCCCTTCGGCACCAGCGGCGACCACGCCGGGTCCGAGGCGTCGGTGGTGGTGACGATCTCGCGCTCGTTGCGCCCGGTGATGTCGATCGACACCAGGCGCACCCGGCTGCCCTGGCCGCTGGGGTTGCCGGGCACCTGGCGGAAGAACATCAGCACCCGGCCGTTGGGCGCCCAGGTCGGCCCCTCGACCAGGAAGCCGGTCGACAGCAGGCGCTCGCCCGAGCCGTCCGGGCGCATGACGCCGATGTAGAACTTGCCCTGGTAGGACTTGGTGAACGCGATCCAGTCGCCGCGCGGCGACCACACCGGCGTGGCGTAGCGCCCGTCGCCGAAGCTGATCCGGTGCTGGTCGCTGCCGTTGGCGTTCATGACGTAGATCTGCTGGCTGCCCGAGCGGTCGGACTCGAAGGTGATCTGGTCGCCGTCCGGGGCGTAGCTCGGGGCGGTGTCGATCGCCGGATGCTGGGTCAGCTGAATCTGGACCCGGGTCCTGAGGTCGAGCTCGTAGAGCTCGGTGTTGCCCTGCAGCGACACCGACATCACCACCTTGTTGCCGTCGGGCGAGAACCTGGGCGCGATCGTCATGCGGCCCGGGAAGTCGCCCAGGATCTCCTCCTGCGCGGTATCGATGTTGCGGATGTAGACGCGCGGCCGGCCGCCGATGAAGGACAGGTAGGTGATCTCCTGCAAGGTCGGCGAGAAGCGCGGGGTCAGCACCAGGTAGGCGCCGTCGGTGAGGAAGCGGTGGTTGGCGCCGTCCTGGTCCATGATCGCCAGGCGCTTGATGCGCGCATCCTCCGGCCCGGTCTCGGCGACGTAGACGATGCGGGTGTCGAAATAGCCGTCCTCGCCGGTGATGCGCTCGTAGATGGCGTCGGCGACCAGGTGGCCGACGCGCCGCCACTTGTCGCGCGGCGCGCGCACCTCGAAGCCGGTCAGGTACTGCTCCGAGAACACGTCCCACAGCCGGAACTCGGTGGTCACGAAGCCGTCGGCCTGGATGCTGGTCTTGCCGGTGACCAGCGCCTGGGCGTTGATCTGGCGCCAGTCGGCGAAGCGCGGGATCACCTGCATGTCGGCCGGGCGCTGGAGGAAGCTGCGCGGGTCGAGCGGGCGGAACAGGCCCGAGCTTTCGAGGTTCTTGGAGACCACCGAGGCGATGTCGGCGCCGAGCTGCTGCTCGACCCCGAGCGGTCCCTCGAAGCTGGAGACCGCGATCGGCAGCGGCTCGATCTGGCCGCGGGTGATGTCGATCTCGAGCTGGGCGGAGGCCGGCCGGGCGGCGAGCAGGCCGACGATGGCGGCCAGCGCAACGCGTGCCAGGCGGGCGGAACGGTCGCTGCGACCGGGTGTCGGGGCGAGTACTCGGCGGCGCTCGAGGCGGCGCCGGGCGACGGCC
>DASWHU010000390.1:0-12638 GCA_036398035.1 Alphaproteobacteria bacterium
GGCCGGCCGGCATCCTGGGCGGCCTTGAGATAGGTCTCGCGCCGGGCGGCGTTGATCGTCTCGACCTCGCCCCTGACGTCCCGGTTGGCGCCGCCGTCGGTGACCGCGAGATAGCCGTTGAGAGTCTCGCCGACCGCGCCGGTGTTCTTGAGCTCGCGCGAGCCGGCCTGGGCGAGCGCGACCGCGGCGGTGGCGGCGAGCACGACCAGTCCGAGACCCGCGACCAGGTGGGCAAGCTTGCGCGGCATGGCGGTTCCCGTTGCTGGATGTTCGGTCATGTCATTGGAACAGGCTCGGGTTTTCCGAGAACGCGTCGTCCAGCTCGCGGTCGATCTTGATCTTGACCTCCTGCTCGATCTTGACGTTGAGGTTGATCACGATCGGCTTGTCCGGCGCTTCCACCTTGACCGTCGGCTGGCATCCGGACAGGGCGGCGCCGGCGAGCAGGATCAGGGCAAACGGCCGGGCGCAACTGGGCACATGCATTGGCGCACTCTCGAAAATGCTGGTTGGCTAACCGGGCCGGTCCGTCCGCGCCGTCGCCGCCGCGTCATCGGGGCCCCTCGGTGGCGTCGTCGCGGCCGAGCCTCCGGCCTTGTCGCGCGAGCTCGCGGGCGACCTCGTCGGGGACCCCACGGTAGGCCTCATAGCTCTGTCGGATGATTTGTTCAAGCCTGCCGGTAACCGACATGTTGAGCTCTATCTCGGCGCCGCCATGGAGGTCGGGGTTCGCGCCCCGGATGCGAAAGCGCATCTCGGTCTGGCCGTCGGGAAGGCCGCTGAGGTCGATCCGCAGCCGGCTGTAGACGAAATTGTCGAGCGCCGAGAGCAGCAGGTCAACCCCGCCGCCGCCGGCGAGCAGCCCCGGCGCCAGCCCGTCGGCATGGTAGTGCAGCTCGCCGCCCTCGAAGCTCGATTCGAGCCAGCCCTCGACGATCACGAACTCGCCGCCGCGGAAGGTCACGGGGATGCGCCCGAACAGGGTGCCGGTCGCCTCGACGTTCGAGCCCTGGGCAGTCAGCTCGAGCAGCCGGTCGAGCTGGATGCCGTCGATCTCGAGCACCAGCGTGTCCTCGCCGGTCTCGGGCCGGCTGGTGAACGATGTCGCCACCCGGCCGCCGGCCCACTGCCATTCGCTGCGCTCGAGCAGCGGCGCGCCGCGCTTGTCGAGCCGGCCCCACACCAGCCCGTCGGTCAGCGGCAGGCCCAGGTCGATGCCGGCGAGCGCCACGATCTGGCTGGGCGGCGTCGACGGCGGCAGCAGGCGGTCGAGGGTGATGGCGGCGTTGACCCCGGCGACGGCGACGCTGTCGAAGGTGGTGTTCAGGTTCTCGACCGCGACGATGACGTCGCTGAACAGGCCGGCATCCGACCAGGCGATCGGGCCGGCGATTGACACCGATCCCGTGGTCGGCCCGATGCGCGGCGCGAAGTAGGGCGACAGGCGCGCCGGCTGGAAGCCGCCGTCGACGAACAGCACCGGATGCAGGATGACCTGGCCCTGGCCCTGGCCGCGCGCCGGATCGTAGCGCCCGGTGAAATCGAGTACGACATTGCCGCTGCCCTCGCGCAGTCCGGCGGCGATGGCGAGCGTGCCGTCGGCCTCGCGCCGGGTGGTGGCGGAGAGGGCGAACGGCACCAGCAGCGGGCGGGGCGCGTGCTGGGTCAGGCGGCCGATCTCGACCACCACCGTGCCCGGATCGTCGGGGCCCATGGTCGCCGCCACCGACAGCTCCTCGGCGGCGATGCTGAGCGGCAGGCCGGGCATCAGCTCGCCCGGCAGCGCAGCCTCGGCGCGCGCGCGCGCGACCTCGAGCGCGAGCCTGGGCGCGCCGCGGCCGCCGTCGGCGGCGAGGCTGAGCTCGGCGATCTCGACCGTCGCCTCGGCGGCCGCTGAACCGGGCAGCGGCAAGGTCATGCGCAGCGCCTCCGGGACCAGCGCGAGCCGCGCCGCCCAGCGCTCGATCCCGCCACCGGCGAAGCGCAGGTCGAGCAGCGGCCCGGGCTGGCGCTCGGCGGCGCCAACGCGCAACGGCGCGAGCGTAAGACCGTGCGCGTCCGTGAGCACCGCGCCCCCGGTCTCGGCCAGGTCGCGATTGCGCAGCTCGGCAACCAGCCGGCCGGGGGTGAGCGACAGCCCGGCATCGACCGTGATCCGGGTCTCGGGCAGGACCACGCCCGCAACCGGGGCGAGGGCGCCCGCAGCGGCGATGCGGGCGCGGCCGCTGTAACGGCCGCGCTCGCCTGCCAGCTCGATGCGCGCGCGCTCGATCGCGAGGCCCAGCGGCCGCTCGCGCCAGGTCTCCAGCACCAGCTCGCCACCCTTGAGCGACGCCAAGGCGAGCGACCCGTCGCCGCCGGCAAGCTCCAGATCGACCGCGTCGGCACCGGCCCGCGCGACCAGGGCGGTGCCGAGCGAAAGGTGCACGTCACCCGCCAGGCGCACCGACATGCCGCCGTCGGCGGAGGGCGTCAAAAGCGCCATCGGGCCCGCGCGCGGCGCGATGCCGACCGCGACTCCGTCCTCGAGATAGGGCGCGAGCGCGCCGGCTCCCACCAACGGCAACCATTCGCCCCGTATCCGTTGCACCGACAGCGAAACGGCATCGCTGGTCACGGCCACGCTGCCGGCCTCGGTGCGGAACTCCAAAGCGGCGTTGGCCGCCAGGTCCTCGATCGCTCCGGGCAGCGATAGCCCCGGCAGCGATGCCTCCAGCCGGCCCTGGGCCGTGACCTGTCGCAGCGCCTCGGCCCAGCCGGTTGCCGCCAGCAGCTGCGCGATATCGGGCGCGCCCGCATCGAGGGCGAGCGTCACCCGCGGCAGGTCCTCGTCCAGCACGACCACCGACGCGCCGCGCCGGGCCAGCGCCTCGGGCTCCGGCACGGTGAGCGCGGCGGTGAGCTCGAGCCGCGGCGCGGCGTCGAGCCGGGCGGTCGCCGCGACCCCGAGCGCGAACGCCCGGTCGGCCGGGCCGAGGTCGATGGTCGCCTCGGCGCGGTCGGAGTCGGCGACCACGGTCGCGCGCGCGGCCACGGGGCCGAGCGGCGATGAAAGCTCGGCGACCTCGACATAGGCTGACCAGGTGACGCCGGCCGCAGTGGCATGCAGGTCCACCTCGCCAAAGACGCCGAAGGCGGCGATGCCGGCAAGCGACATCGCGCCGTCGGTGACCGAAACGACGGCGTCGACCGCGCCCGCGGTGAGATCGGCATCGAGCGCGACCGTCACCGTGGCCGAGGCGAAGCGCGCATGGGGCGCGAGGTCGAGCTCGCCGGACAGGAGCGCCGGGGCGCGCGGGCGCAGCCGGCCCGAGAACGGCACCTGCACCGGCCCCGCGTCCGTGTCGACCACCACCTCGCCGTCGCGCAGCACGATCTCGGCCACCGGCACCGCCGGCGCGCCGCCGTCGCCGTCGCCGCCGAGCAACGGCGCAAGCCCGGACAGGTCGAGCCGGCCGCCGACCAGGCGCGTCCGCCAACGCAAGCCGGTGACGGTCAGCCGGTCGGCGCGCCTGGTGGCGAGCGCGTGCACGCCGTAGTCGAGCGCGATCTCGTCGGCGGACAGGTGGCCGGCCGGGAAGGCGATGTCGCGAACCAATGCCCGGTCCGGGCCGATGCCGGCGATGGTGAAGCTGAGGCCGTCGAGGCCGAGCGCGCGTAGCCGCTCGCCGACCGTGCGCTCGGCCACCGGCGGCAGCACCACGTACCAGGCGAGCAGGGCCGCGAGCACGCCCGGCAGCACGGCATAGAAGATCAGCCGCCTGAGCGAGGTGAGGGTTGCCGCCAGAACCCTGCGCACCGAGCCGAATCTCCCCTCTGCGGGTGACGATGGTGCCGTCGCGCGCGCTGTGCGTCAAAAGCGCGCCGGTTGAAGCGCGTCCGGATAGCCCAATATAGATCGACCACGCATCAACAATCGATGATGACTATCGCCGGTGCGCGCCATGACGTTACAGGAGCTCCGCTACCTGGTCGCGCTTGCCGACCACCGCCATTTCGGCCGCGCGGCCGCGGCCTGCCACGTCAGCCAGCCGACCCTCAGCACCCAGCTCAAGAAGCTCGAGGCGTTCCTCGGCACCGCCCTGTTCGAGCGCACCAACAAGGCGGTCGACATCACCCCGGCCGGAGCGCCGATCGTGGCCAAGGCGCGCCGGGTCCTGGCCGAGGCCGAGTCCCTCGTCGCCTTGGCGCGCGCGCAGACCGGGCCCCTGGTCGGGCCGCTCCGTCTCGGCGTCATCCCGACCCTTGGGCCGTACCTGCTGCCCTGGCTGGTGCCGGCGCTGACGCGCGCCTATCCGCAGCTCAGGCTGATCGTCGACGAGGACCTCACCGATCGCCTGATCGAGCGAATCGAGGCCCACAAGTGCGATGCCGCGCTGGTCGCGCTGCCGGTCGGGCGGGGCGACCTCGAGACGCGCGCCCTCTTCGACGAGCCGTTCTTCTACGTCGGTCAGCGAGGGCGCACGCGCACCAAGGGCAAGGCGGTCGACCCGGCCACCCTCGGAGGCGCGGACCTGCTGCTGCTCACCGACGGGCATTGCCTGCGCGACCAGGCGCTCGCGGTCTGCGGCCTGACGCAAGCGCCGGACGGCGGCGACTTCCGCGCCACCAGCCTCGAGACCATCCGCCAGATGGTCGCCGCGGGCATGGGCTGCAGCCTGTTTCCGGCGCTGGCGCTGGACGAGCGTGCGGGCGCGCGCCTCGATGTCCGCCGGCTGGCGCCGGCGGCGTCGCGCCGGATCGGGCTGGTCTGGCGGTCGAGCTACCCGAAGGCCGCTGACCTGGAGCTGCTCGCCGGAATCGTGCGCGCCCACCTGCCACGCTCCGTGCGCGCGGCCTGAATTGCGGTCATAGATAGGTGTTATCTATCGTAGAGATATAAACAATCAATTTGACTGCGACTCCTCAGTTCTTAGAATAAATCCAATAAATCGATCGCCGCACGCGCGGCAATCAGCCGAGGAGGATCGTCATGCCGACCACCAAGCGACCGACGCTCACCACCGCCGCCGGCATTCCGGTGGGCGACAACCAGAACGCGCTCACCGCCGGGCCGCGCGGCCCGCTGCTGGTCCAGGACTGGCAGCTGTTCGAGAAGCACGCGCACTTCAACCGCGAGCGCATCCCCGAGCGCGTGGTCCACGCCAAGGGCTCGGCCGCCCACGGCACGCTCAATATCACTGGCGACATCAGTCGCTTCACCAAGGCCCAGGCCTTGCAGCCGGGAGCCGAGAGCCCGTGCTTCCTGCGCTTCTCGACGGTCGCCGGCGAGCGCGGCGCGGCGGACGCCGAGCGCGACGTGCGCGGCTTCGCGCTCAAGGTCTACACCGAGGACGGCAACTGGGACCTGGTCGGCAACAACACGCCGGTGTTCTTCGTGCGCGATCCATACAAGTTCCCGGACTTCATCCGCACCCAGAAGCGCAACCCGCGCACCAACTTGCGCAACGCGACCGCGATGTGGGACTTCTGGTCGCTGTCGCCGGAGAGCCTGCACCAGGTGACCATCCTGATGTCCGACCGCGGCCTGCCCAGCAGCTACCGGCACGTCAACGGTTACGGCTCGCACACCTACAGCTTGATCAACCAGGCGGGCGAGCGGTCCTGGGTCAAGTTCCACTTCAAGACCGCCCAAGGCATCGAGTGCCTGACCGACGAGGAGGCGGCCCAAATCGTCGGCGGCGACCGCGAGAGCCACCAGCGCGACCTCTATCGGTCGATCGAGGCCGGCGAGTTCCCTAAGTGGCGCTTCTGCGTGCAGGTGATGCCCGAGCACGACGCGGACCAGACGCCCTACAACCCCTTCGACCTGACCAAGGTGTGGCCGCACGGGGACTATCCGCTGATCAAGGTCGGCGTGCTCGAGCTCAACCGCAACCCGGACAACTACTTCGCCGAGGTCGAGCAAGCGGCGTTCGAGCCCTCGAACGTGGTACCGGGGATCGGCTTCTCGCCCGACAAGATGCTGCAGTTCCGCATCTTCGCCTATGCCGACGCCCACCGCTACCGGCTGGGCTCGGCCAACTATGCGGCACTGCCGATCAACCGGCCGCGCTGCCCGGTGCACTCGTACCAGCGCGACGGCGCCATGCGCTTCGACGGCAACGGCGGGGGCACGGTCAACTACGAGCCCAACAGCTTCGCCGGCCCGGCCGAGGACGCACGCTTCAAGGAGCCGCCGCTCGCTATCTCGGGCGACGCCGACCGCTACGACCACCGTGCGGGCAACGACGACTACACCCAGGCGGGCAACCTGTTCCGCCTGATGACGGCGAAGCAGCGCGAGCTTCTGTTCGCCAACATCGCCCGCACGATGCAAGGCGTGCCCGAGGACATCGTCCGCCGCCAGATCGGCCACTTCGCCAAGGCGGATGCGGCTTACGGCGTGGGCGTCGCCAAGCGCCTCGGCATCGATGTCGGCCGCGACGCAGCGGCCAGGTAACGACCCGACGCGCGGACCGAGCCAAGTCGTCGCGCGCCTCCGCGCGCTCGGCGCTTGCCCGCCGGCAGGACCGGCGCCGCCCTCGCATCGGCGGCGCGGCTGTACTACCGTGCGCGCTGGCCCGCGTGCTGGATAGGGAGGGCGCCATGACCATCTTGCGCATCGGCGGTGCTCGCCGGAGCGGCGTGCTTTGCGCGGCGGCGCTGGCGATCGGCCTGGCGCTCGCCGGCGCGCCGGCGGCAGGCGAAACCATGGCCATTGCGCATCTGTACCCGGAGGACCTGACCAACAACGAGGTCGCGCCGGCGCTGCAGCACTTCAAGGACCTGGTCGAGGCGGCCACCGGCGGCGAGGTCGAGGTCGAGATCTTCGGCGCCGGCGCGCTCGGCCAGGAGGTCGAGACCGGCCGCCAGGCGCAGAAGGGGGTCACCGTCCAGTCGGTGCTGATCTCGTCGGGGGCGATGTCGTCGTTCTACAAGCGCTACCAGATCGTCGCCACCCCGTTCCTGTTCGAGTCCTACGCGCATGCCTGGGCGTTCCTCGATTCGCCGTGGTTCGCCGACTTCATGCGCGGCACGATCGAGGAATCCGGGCTGCGCTATCTCGGCACCTTCGACGACGGCGGCGGCTTCGTCGCCATGACCAACAACAAGCGCCTGATCAAGACCGTCAACGACTTCGCCGGGCTCAACATCCGGGTCGAGGAGAACCCGGCGCACATCGCCACCATGCGCGCGCTCGGCGCCTCGGCGACGCCCTTGCCGTGGGGCGAGGTGATCCCCGCGCTCGCCACCGGGCTTGCCGACGGCCAGTTCAACGCACCCGTGGTCTCGGTCGGCTTCAAGCTGTGGGAGGTCAACGACTACACCACCTGGACCGGCCACGTGTACAACACCGTGACCTGGCTGGTCAGCGAGGCGTGGCTGCGCGGATTGCCCGAGCCGGCGCAACGGGCGATCGTCGGCGCGGCGCGCGAGTCGATCGCCATCGCCCACGGCACCGCCGCGCATCTCGCGGTGCTCGGCTGGACCACCTCGTGCAGCAAGTTCAAGGCCTGCCACGTGCTCGCCGACGATGAGCGCGAGGCGATGCGCGCGCGCACGCGCCCGGCGTTCAAGACCTGGATCACCGGCGACTTCGGCCTGCCGGCGGGCGAGGTGGAGGCGTTCTGGGCCGAGGTCGAGCGGGTGCGCGCCCAGGTCGAGGCGGACTCGATAGCCACCTATCTGAAATAGCCGGGCGCCAGCAATGGCCGCGGCCCGGCGCGCCACGACCCTGCTGCACAAGGTGCGCAGGTTCAGCGACGCACTCGACCGCGCCGTGATCGGACTGTGCGTGGCGCTGGTCGCGGCGATGCTGCTGGTCTCGCTCGCCGGCATCGCCTGGCAGGCGGCGACCGGGCACGCGCTGAGCTGGACCTACTCGATCGCGCGCATGTTGATCCCGTGGATCGCCATGCTCAGCGTGACCTGCGCGTTCAAGCAGGGCGAGCACATCGCAATGACCATGCTGCTCGCGCGCGCGCCGCGGCCGGTGATCGTCGCGGCAGAGGCGCTCGGCGTGCTGTCGATCGCCGCCTTCGCCGCGGCGCTGGCGTGGACCGGCGCCGGCTTCCTCGCCGAGTCGGGGCAGCTGGTCATGATCTCGGACTCGATCCAGGTCTCGGACCGCTGGGTGAACGCGGCGGTGCCGCTGTCGGGACTGGTGCTGCTGGTCCACTCGGTCGACGGCACGGCGCTGCTCGGCGCGCATGACGCGGGCGCGCGCGAATGACCGCGGCCGCGGGCCTGTTCCTGGTCCTGCTCCTGGTCGGGGTGCCGATCGGGGTGGTGATGGTCGCCGCCGGGATTGCCGGGGCGGTGTCGGTGGGCGGCCTCGGCTTCATCGACATTCTCGCCGACCGGTTCTTCTCGGGCGTCTCGGGGTTCGTGCTGATCGCGATACCCTATTTCATCTTCACCGCCGAGATCATGAACCGCTCGGGGCTCACCGACCGCATGGTCGCCTTCGCCAACAGCCTGTTCGGGCGCATGCCGGGCGCGCTCAGCCACGTCAACGTCACCGTCAGCCTGTTCTTCGCCGGCATCACCGGGGCCGCGGTCACCGATACGGTCGCGATCGGCAAGACCCTGATCCCGGCGATGACGCGCGAGGGCTACGGCGCCGCCTACAGCGCGGCGGTGACCGCGTGCTCGTCGATCATCGGCCCGATCATCCCGCCGAGCATCATCATGATCGTCTACGCCGCGACGCTTCGCGACATCTCGGTCCTCCAGCTGTTCGCCGCGGGCGTGGTGCCGGGGCTGCTGATGGCCGGGGCGCTGCTGGTCGCCAGTGGCTGGGTGTCGTGGCGGCGCGGCTATGCGGGCCACCAGCCGGTGGTGCTGAGGCGCATCCTGGTCACCGGCCTCGCCACCTTGCCCGCGTTCGGCATCCCGATCCTGATCATCGGCGGCATCTTAAGCGGCATCACCACCCTGACCGAGGCCGGCGCGCTCGGCGCGCTGTACACCTTCGCGCTCGGGGCGGCGGTCTATCGCAGCATCGATGCGCGCGCTCTGTGGCAGGCGCTGGTCTCGACGGTGCGCTTCTCGGGGGTGGTGTTCCTGCTGCTCGGCGCTTCGACCGTGCTCGGCTGGACCGTCACCCGCTCGGGCATCGCGCGCGACGCGGCCACCGCGATCGCCGCGGTCAGCGACGATCCGCTGGTCCAGATTCTGGTGGTCAACGCGCTCCTGATCGCGCTCGGCATGGTGGTCGACGTGCTGCCGGCGGTGGTGGTGGCCGCTCCCGTGCTGGCCCCGGCGATGGTCGCGCTCGGCTTCGACCCGCTCCATTTCGGCATGGTCATGCTGCTCGCGCTCAACCTCGGCAACATCACCCCGCCGGTCGGCATGACCCTGATGACCGCGTCGCGCATCGCCGACGTGCCTTACGAGTCGGCGATCAGGGAATCGCTGCCGTTCCTGGCCAGCCACCTGGTGGTGATCGCGCTCGCCAGCGCGAGCCCGGCGCTGGTGCTGTGGTTCCCGCGCCTGATCGGCGCCATCGATTAGACCTCAGCGGCGGCGGGCGGCGGCGCGCCCGCGCATCAGCGGCATCAGCAGCAGGCTCGCCGCGCACAGCAGCGCCGCGCCCTGGGTGACGTCGTTGTAGGCGCGGATCAGCGCCTCGCGCTGGGCGAGTTCTGAGATCACCACGACGCCGGCGCGCGCGGCCTCGGGCGAGGCGCCGTGGAGCGCCTGGAACAGCGCCTCGACGCTCGGCAGCACCTGCGACTCGCCCGGGTGGCCGGCCGGCACGCCGGCCGCGATCTCGGCGTAATGGACCCGGCTGCGCAGCACGATCATGGCGTTGGCGACCGCAATCGAGATCGCAGCACCCAGCCGCATCACGGTGTTGAACAGCGCGGCGCCGTTCTTGACCTGCTCCGGCGGCAGGTTGCCGACCGCGAGCGTGACCAGCGACAGCCAGCACATCTGGCTGGCAAGCCCGCGGATCGCCTGCGGCAGCACCAGGTCCGAGAAGCCGTACTCGGCGGTCAGGAAGCCTTGCAGCCAGGTGCCGAGCGCGAGCCCGGCGAAGCCGAGCGCCGCCACCGTGCGCCGGCGCATGTAGCGCAGCATGACGCCGGCGATGCCGCCCGAGATCACCATCGAGACGCCGAGCACGGCGACGATGGTGCCGATGGCCCATGTGTCGATTGCGCGCACCTCGGCCAGGAACAGCGGCAGGATGAAGATCGGGATGTAGAGCAGCGCGCCGAAGATGGCGATGTAGAAGCACGCGATCGCGAAGTCGCGGTTGGCGAACACGCGCAGGTCCACCACCGGGTAGCGGATCGAGAACTCGCGCCAGATGAACAGGTAGGCGGCGAGGCCCGCGACCACGGCCAGGATCACGATCAGGTCCGAGTCGAACCAGTCGCTGCGCTGGCCTTCCTCGAGCACGTAGAGCAGCGAGCCGAGGAAGATTCCCGCCAGGGCGACGCCGAGGAAATCGATGTGGCGGGCGAGGTCGCGGTCGGGGCGGTCGAAGCGGATCAAGAGGTTGCCCCCGACCATGAAGATGACCGCGAACGGCAGCGGCACCCAGAAGATCCAGCGCCAGCCCAGGATCTCGGTCAGCCAGCCGCCGAGCGTCGGCCCGACCGCGACCGAGGAGGTGCCGAACAAAGCGACCAGGGTCACCAGGATGGTGTGCAGGCGCTGGGGAAAGCACAGGTAGGTGGTCGACAAGGTCAGCGGCATCAGCGCCCCGCCGCTGAAGCCCTGCAGGGCGCGAAAGGCAATCATCGCCTCGATGGTCGGCGCGTTGGCGGCACCGAGGGTGGCGAGCGCGAAGCCGCCGGTGCAGAAGGTGAACAGCCAGCGCGACGACAACAGCCGCGCCAGCCAGCCCGACAGCGGGATCATGATCACCTCGGCGATCAGCGCCGCCGACAGCACCCAGCTGATCTGGTCGGCGCCGGCGCCGAGCCCGGCCTGGATCTCCTTGAACGACGAGCCGACGATCTGGACGTTGACCAGCGCCACGTACATGCCCAGCACCATGACCACGAAGGCGCCCCAGGCGCGGGCGCCGACGCGCTCGGGCGGCGCGTGGGCCAGCCGGTCGACGACCACCGCGGCGGGGGCCTGGGCGAGCGCGTCGGTCATGATCGGGCCGCGCCGGCCGCCGGTGGCGGGCGCAAGGCGGAAGCCGTGCTATAGAGTGGGGTCGCCGCCGGCGGGGCGGCACAGCGACCGCCGACGAGGACCACGCTTCCGACCTTCGACATGCGCCCAGGCCGTATCACGTCCCGACATATCTGCGCCATCGCCTTGGCCGGCGGCCTCGCGATCCCGGCCGCGCCGGCCGCCGGCGACGGCTGGCAGGCCGAGCCGGCGGTCGAGGAGCTGTCCGGAAGCGTCGCCCTGGAGGGCCGGCTGTTCCCGAGCCCACCACAGTTCGACGGGCAGGAGCGGCACAGCGCATCGCTCGTGATCGAGCCCGAATACTATGTCGCGTGGGACGACGACACCAGCCTGACGGTCAGCCCGTTCCTGCGCCTCGACAGCGCCGATACGGAGCGCACCCATTTCGACCTGCGCGAGCTGTACCTGCACATGGTCGGCGACGACTGGGAGCTTGGCGCCGGCGTCGGCAAGGTGTTCTGGGGCAGGACCGAGTCGGTCCATCTGGTCGACATCGTCAACCAGACCGACCAGATCGAGAACATCGATCTCGAGGACAAGCTCGGCCAGCCGATGATCGACCTCAGCCTGATCCGCGACTGGGGCTATTTGGATTTTTTCTACCTGCCATATTCCCGAGAGCGCACCTTCCAAGGGCGTCACGGGCGATTGCGCAATGCGCTCGTCGTCGATCGGTCCTTGACCCGCTTCGAGTCCGGGGTCGAGAACTGGCATCCGGACGTCGCGGTCCGCTACAGCAACGTGTTCGGCGACTGGGACGTCGGGCTCTACCAGTTCTACGGCACCTCGCGCGAGCCCACCCTCGCGCTCGGTCTCACGCCGGGCGGCGCACCGGTGCTGGTGCCCACCTACGAGCTGATCTACCAGACCGGCGCCGACGTCCAGTACACCACCGGCGCCTGGCTATGGAAGCTCGAGGCCCTGTATCGCAACGGCCAGCGCGACCGGATCGGCGTCGAGCACGACTACGCCGCCTTCGCCGGCGGCTTCGAGTACACCCTGTTCGGGGTCGCCGACAGCGACGCCGACATCGGCCTGCTCGCCGAGTATCTGCGCGACAGCCGCCTCGGCAAGGCGACCAACGCGTTCCAGAACGACCTGTTCCTGGGCGCGCGCCTGACGCTCAACGACGCTGACGACACCAGCGTGCTCGCCGGCGTGGTCCGGGACCTGTCGAACGGCAGCCGCCTGTTCAGCGTCGAGGCGAGCCGCCGTCTCGGCACCAGCCTCGTGCTGTCGCTCGAGGCGCGCCTGTTCAGCTCCGTCGACGCCGGCGACGTGCTCAGCGACCTCAGGGACGACGACCTGATCCAGCTCGAGCTCGGCTACTACTTCTAGCCGCCGCCGGCTGTTACCGGCCGCTCCCCGGTGTCGGGCTCGGGACGCCGGACCGCGCGGCCCGGGTTGCGGGCCGACGCGGTGGCCGGCGAAGCCCAAGCGACGCGTCTAGTCTTCGGACTTCTGCCTGCGCTTGGACGTCTTCAAAGGCAGCTTGACGT
>DASWHU010000391.1:0-5835 GCA_036398035.1 Alphaproteobacteria bacterium
GCCTCGCTTATCCCGACTGTCTGAACCCTACGCTTGGAAGGGCTGGGCATTGGTAGCTCCCACTCGACGCGGACGTTGGGAGTGTCCGCCTTGGTCCTGTTTCCTCTCGGCCCGAGGCCGACCTTTGCCCGCCAAAGTCCCGCAAGCGGCGAAAGCGGGTGCGCACCGCTCTATCCGGCTCAACCGGCTCCCGATTCCGGACCCCTCAGGTATCCAGGAAGCTCCTGAGCTTGCGGCTGCGGCTCGGGTGCTTGAGCTTGCGGAGCGCCTTGGCCTCGATCTGGCGGATGCGCTCGCGGGTGACCGAGAACTGCTGGCCGACCTCTTCCAGCGTGTGGTCGGTGTTCATGCCGATGCCGAAGCGCATGCGCAGCACGCGCTCCTCGCGCGCGGTCAGGCTCGCCAGCACGCGCGTGGTGGTCTCGCGCAGGTTCGACTGGATCGCGGCATCGAGCGGGATCACCGCCTGCTTGTCCTCGATGAAGTCGCCCAAGTGGCTGTCCTCCTCGTCGCCGATCGGGGTCTCGAGGCTGATCGGCTCCTTGGCGATCTTGAGCACCTTGCGCACCTTCTCGAGCGGCATCACCAGCTTCTCGGCGAGCTCCTCGGGAGTCGGCTCGCGGCCGATCTCGTGCAGCATCTGGCGCGAGGTGCGGACCAGCTTGTTGATCGTCTCGATCATGTGCACCGGGATGCGGATGGTGCGCGCCTGGTCGGCGATCGAGCGCGTGATCGCCTGGCGGATCCACCAGGTGGCGTAGGTCGAGAACTTGTAGCCGCGCCGGTACTCGAACTTGTCGACCGCCTTCATCAGGCCGATGTTGCCCTCCTGGATCAGGTCCAGGAACTGCAGGCCGCGGTTGGTGTACTTCTTGGCGATCGAGATCACCAGGCGGAGGTTCGCCTCGATCATCTCCTTCTTGGCCTGGCTCGATTCGCGCTCGCCCTTCTGCACGGTCGAGACGATGCGCTTGAACGCGCCGACGTCGAGGCCGCTGGCCACCGCGATCTCGCGGACCTGGTCGCGGATCTCCTGCGCCGCCGGGCCGTGCTTCCTGGCGAAGATGCCCCAGCCCTTGTCCTTGAGCCGGGTGACGCGCCTGATCCAGTTCGCCTCGAGCTCGCGCCCGACATGGTGGGCGAGGAAGCTCTCGCGCGGCACCTTGCACTCGATGGCGAGCCTCAAGAGCCGCCCCTCCAAGGTCATCAGCCGGCGGTTGCGGCCGTACAGCTCGTCGACCAGCTCCTCGATGCGGAAGTTGTTGAGCCTGACCCCGGCGGCGAGCGCGCGCACCTCGCCCTTGAGCTTGTCGTAGCGCTTGAGCGTCGCCGGCTTGAGCGAATCGTTGGCGGCGTCGGCCTCCAGGCGCTTGACCTCGACCCGGCGCATGCGGGCGTAGGTCCTGGCGATCTCCTGGAACGCCTCGAGCACCTGCGGCCTGAGCGCCTCCTCGAGCGAGGACAAGGTCATGCTCGCCTCTTCGGCGTCGTCGTCGTCCTCGTCCGCCTCGCCGTCGGCCGCGGCCTCGCCGCCGGCGGGGCCGGCCTCGGCCTCGCCCGCCGCAGCCTCGGGCGAGCCCGGGACGTTGCCCTGGACGTTGCCCTGGGTGTTGCCCTGGGCGTCGCCCTGCCCGCCTGCCGTCGCGCCGGCGCCGGCCGCCGGCACGCTCGCGCCGGCGGGCGCCGCGCCGTTGCCACCATAAGTTGCTTCTAAGTCGATCACCTCGCGCAGCAGCATCCGCCCGTCCTCGATCGCCTGCAGCCACTCGCTGATCGCCTGCAGGGTCAGCGGGCTCTCCCACAGCGCGCCGATCATCATCTCGCGACCGGCCTCGATGCGCTTGGCGATGGCGATCTCGCCCTCGCGCGACAGCAGCTCGACCGAGCCCATCTCGCGCAGGTACATGCGCACGGGGTCGTCGGTGCGGCCGAGGTCCGCGTCGTCCGAGGTGTTGGACGTCGACAGCTCCGGCTCGACGCGCCGCTCGGCCCCGTCTTCGGCTTCGTCGCTCTCGACCAGATTGATGCCCATTTCCGATATCATCGCCATGGTATCCTCGATCTGCTCCGAGGACACCTGCTCCGAGGGCAGCGCGGCGTTGAGCTCGTCGTAGGTGATGTAACCGCGTTCGCGGCCCTTGGCGATCAGGCGCTTGACTCCGGCGCCGACCGTATCCAGGAGCGGGCCGTCGCCCTGCTCCTCGCGCGACTCGCCCTCTTCCGCCGCCGCTGCTTGCTTCGACATACGCCTCTGTTCTCTCGAAACGACAATGCCTTGCCGCCCCGCGGCCGGAGCCGCGGCCTGGTCCGCTGTCAAGGCAAACTAGTTAAGTGGTGCCTGGCGGCGGCGAAGCAAGACCCGCCTCCGCCCGCCCCGGCGACGCCTCCCCGTGTCCCCGATCAAGCGACTCAAGTTGATGCTGCAAAGCGGCCAAATGCGCAAGCGCTTCGTCGGTCATCTGTTGGGCGAGGGCCGCGACCGCGTCCGCGATCTCGGCCTCGAGCAGCGCCCGGCGGTGGCGGGCGGCGAGGTGGCGGAAGCCGCGCAGCGCCTCCGCCTCGTGCGCCCCGGGGCGGGCGAAGGACTCGGTCACCGGGGCGGTGGCGAAGCCTGAGCGCCGGCACAGCCGCGCCGCCGCCTCGCCCAGGCCATGCGCGCGCAGGTAGCCGTCGAGCCGCTCGTGCTCGCTCTGCGCGTCACCCTCGGCCGCCGCGATCAGCGCCGCGCGCAGCACCTCGCAGTCGCCGGCGGCAAAGCTCAGCGTCGCCAGCTCCTCGATCACCTCTGCGATCAGCGCCGGGTGGTTGAGCAGGGTGACCAGCATCAGCCGCTCGCGCTGCTCGCCCTCAGCCGGCCCGGCGATCTTGGCGCTATGCCCGTGATACGCGCTGTGGGGTCGGAGCACGTGGTGGCCGCGCTCAGCCTTGCGCCCCGCGCGCGGCGCGCCGAATGCCGCCTCGAAGCGGCGGCGGAACTCGGCCCGGTACTGGTCGCGCACATCGCGGTCGGCGATCTCCGCGGCCAGCTCGTCGAGCCGCTTACGCAGGCCGGCGCGCCGCTCGGGCGTGTCGGCGGCGCCGGCGGCGGCCTGGCGCCAGATCACCTCGACCAGCGGCCAGGCGCGCTCGAGGCAGCCGGCAACCGCCGCGGGCCCCTGGCGGCGCACCAGGCTGTCGGGGTCGTCGCCCTCGGGCAGGAAGGCGAAGCGGAGTGAGCGCCCGGGCCCGAGCAGCGGCAGCGCGCGCGCCGCCGCCCGCGCCGCCGCGCGCCGCCCGGCAGTGTCGCCGTCGAGGCACAGCACCGGCTCGGGCGCAAGCCGCCACAGCGCCGCCAGCTGGTCCTCGGTCAGCGCGGTGCCGAGCGGCGCGACCGCGTTGTCGAAGCCCGCAGCCGAAAGCGCGATCACGTCCATGTAGCCCTCGACGACGATCACGGTGCCGGCCTCGCGCGCCGGCACGCGCGCCCCGGCCAGGTTGTAGAGCGTGCGGCCCTTGCGGAACACCGGCCCTTCGGGCGAGTTGAGGTATTTGGGCTGGCCGTCGCCGAGCACGCGCGCGCCGAAGCCGATCACCCGGCCGCGGCCGTCGGCGATCGGGAACATCAGCCGGTTGCGGAAGAAGTCGAACGATTCGCCCGCCCGCTCCGCGCGCCTGATCAGGCCGGCATCGAGCGCCAGCGCCTCGTCGATGCCCTCGCCGGCGAGCAGCGAGGCGAGCGCCCGCCCGCGCCCGGGCGCGTAGCCGAGCCGGAAGCGCGCCTGCGCCGGCGCGTCCACCCCGCGCGAGTCCAGGTAGGCGCGCGCGGCTGCGCCGTCGTCGCGCGCGAGCGCGCGCGCGAACCAGTCGGCGGCCTTGTCCAGGACCTCGAGCAGGCTCGCCTCGCGCGCCGCCCGCGCGCGCGCCTCCGGTGTCGGCTTCGGCACCGACAGGCCGGCCTCGCCCGCCAGCCGCTCGACCGCCTCCGGGAAGGGGAGGCCGTCGTGCTGCATGACGAAGCCGATGATGTCGCCGTGCGCGCCGCAGCCGAAGCAGTGGAAGAACGCCTTGTCGTCGTTGACCGTGAACGACGGCGTCTTCTCGTTGTGGAACGGGCACAGCCCGACATGCTCGCGGCCGCGGCGGGCCAGCCTGACCGCGCGCCCGATCACCTCGCTCGCCGGCAGGCGCGTGCGCAGCTCGTCGAGGAACTGGGGCGGCAGGGCCATCGGCGGCGCGGCGCGCTCAGGCCTTGCCGGCCAAGCGGTCCTTGGCGAGCGCGCCGGCGCGGGCGAAGTCCATGCGCCCGGCGTAGCGCTCCTTGAGCGCGGCCATCACCCGGCCGACGTCCTTGAGCGAGTGCGCATCCACCGCGGCGATCGCCTCGGCGATCGCCCGCGCGGTCTCCGCCTCGTCGAGCGGCTTCGGCATGTAGCCTTCGATCACCGCGATCTCCTCGGCCTCGCGCTCGGCCAGGTCGGCGCGCCCGCCCTGGCGGTAGATGTCGATCGAATCGCGGCGCTGGCGCACCATCTTGGCCAGCATGTCGAGGATCTGGTCGGCGCCGATGCCGTCCTCGTTGCCGTCCGCGCGCACCGCGATGTCGCGGTCCTTGAGCGTCGCCAGGATCAGGCGGAGCGTCGCCACCCGGCAGGTATCCTTCGCTTTCATGGCCGCCTTCAGGTCGGCGGAGAACTGCGCACGCAAATCCGACATGCTTTCCCGCTCGCGGCTCGGTTGGTGATCCGCCCGGCGCGCTCGGCGGCCCGGCGCGATGGCCGAGTAAGCGTGGAGGAACGCCGCATGCCTGTCCATTCACAATTCCCCTTCAGCACAAGTTGTTGTTATACAAAGCGAAACACTTTCGGAGCCCGGCTTGACGCAGCCCCGGCATGTGCGTATTTTCCGCCCGACTTGCCCGCCGCTCCGCCGCTGGCCGCGTGGCCTGGTAGGACGATCCGCTGACATGCCCGAGACTCCCGCGATCGCCCCGTCGAGCGCCCGGCGCTGGCCGACGGCAGTGCTGGTGCTGGCCGACGGGCGGGTGATTCGCGGCCGCGGCCTGGGAGCTGAGGCCAAGGCGGTCGGCGAGGTGTGCTTCAACACCTCGATGACCGGCTATCAGGAGATCCTGACCGACCCGTCCTACGCGGCGCAGATCATCACCTTCACCTTCCCGCACATCGGCAATGTCGGGGCGAACGCCGAGGACATCGAATCGCTGACCCCGGCGGCGCGCGGCTGCGTGCTGTGCGCCGACATCACCGAGCCGTCGAACTGGCGCGCGGCGCAGCACCTCGACGGCTGGCTCGCCTCCCACGGCCTGCCGGCGATCGCCGGGGTGGACACGCGCGCGCTGACCCACCTGATCCGCGCCGCCGGCGCGCCGAGCGGCGTGCTGGTCCACGACGCCGAGGGACGCTTCGATGTCGACGCCTTGCGCGCCGAGGCCGCGGCCTGGCCCGGGCTCGAAGGCATGGACCTCGCGCGCGAGGTGAGCTGCACCCAGACTTACGGCTGGGAGCAGACGCGGTGGCGGATCGGCACCGGCTACGGCACCCTCGCCAACCCCCGCCGGCACGTGGTCGCGATCGACTACGGCGCCAAGCGCAACATCCTGCGCTGTCTCGCCGACGCCGGCTGCCGGGTGACGGTGGTACCGGCGGCAGCGAGCGCGGACGAGGTGCTGCGCCACGCGCCGGACGGCATCTTCCTGTCCAACGGCCCGGGCGATCCGGCGGCGACCGGCGCCTACGCGGTGCCGGTGATCCGCGCCTTGCTGGAGAGCGGGATTCCTTTGTTCGGCATCTGCCTCGGCCATCAGTTGCTGGCGATCGCGCTCGGCGCGCGCACGCGCAA
>DASWHU010000392.1:0-2351 GCA_036398035.1 Alphaproteobacteria bacterium
GGGCGCGCCGGCTGCCGGCTCGACGTGGCCGCCAGGCTGCGCCCGCAGGCGAGCGGGCCGGACCTGGTGCTGGCGTTCGCCCCGGTCAGGCACTTGCGCCTCGATTACCTGGCCGAGAAGGCGACCGAGCTCGGCGTCGCCGCGCTGGCGCCGGTGACCACGCGCCGCACCGTGCCGGCGCGGGTCAATGTCGCCCGGATGCGCGCCAACGCCATCGAGGCCGCCGAGCAGTGCGGCCGGCTGACCGTGCCCGAGATCCTGGAGCCGGCGCCGCTGGCTGAGTTCCTCGACCGCATCGAGGGTCGCCGCAGCCTGTTCTGGGCCGACGAGGGCGGCTCGGGCGAGGCGGCGCTCGCCGCCTTCGCCGCCGCCGGCCCCGGCCCGGCGGCGCTGCTGGTCGGGCCCGAGGGCGGCTTCGACGACGACGAGCGGGCACGCCTCGCGGCGCCGGCGGGGGCGGCGGCGTTCGACCTCGGCCCGCGCATCCTGCGCGCCGAGACCGCGGCGCTCGCCGCACTCGCCCTGTGGCAGGCGGCGTGCGGCGACTGGCGCGCCGGCGCAGAGGGCGCGACAAGGGCGCACCCGGCGTAGTATGAGAGCGTCCGGCCGCTCGGCGGCCGCACCACCGTAACGCCGGGAGGATGCATGGCCGTCGTCACCCAGAGCAGGGCCACAGTGGCGAGCCGGGACGAGCTGGTCGCGTACATCGAGCAGGGCTGCAAGCCGCGCGAGACGTGGCGCATCGGCACCGAGCACGAGAAGATCGGCTTTCACGTCGCGGACCTGACGCCGATCCCCTATGAGGGCGCGCGCGGGGTGCGCGCCATGCTCGACGGGCTGACCCGGTTCGGCTGGGCGCCGATCATCGAGGGCGACCACCCGATCGCGCTGCAGCTGGACGGCCAGCGGATCACCCTCGAGCCGGGCGGCCAGTTCGAGCTGTCGGGGGCGCCGCTCGAGACCCTGCACCAGACCTGCGGCGAGGTGAACGGCCACCTGTGCCAGGTGCGCGAGGTCGCCGAGGCGCTCGGCATCGGCTTCCTCGGCATCGGCATGCAGCCCAAGTGGCGCCGCGACCAGATCCCGGTGATGCCCAAGCGCCGCTACGACATCATGCGCGCCTATATGCCCAAGGTCGGCACGCTCGGGCTCGACATGATGCTGCGCACCTGCACCGTGCAGGCCAATCTCGACTTCGAGTCCGAGGCCGACATGGTGCGCAAGTTCCGCGTCTCGCTCGCGCTCCAGCCGCTGGCGATCGCGCTGTTCGCCAACTCGCCGTTCACCGACGGCAAGCCCAACGGCTGGCTCAGCTACCGCGCCCATGTATGGAGCGACACCGACCCCGCGCGCTGCGGCATCCCGGGGTTCGTGTTCGAGCCCGGAATGGGCTTTGAGGCCTATACCGACTTCGCGCTCGACGTGCCGATGTACTTCGTGCGCCGCGCGGGGCGCTACATCGACGCCGCCGGCCAGTCGTTCCGCGACTTCCTCGCCGGCCGGCTGCCGGCGCTGCCCGGCGAGCGGCCGAGCTTGAGCGACTGGGAGGACCACCTCACCACCATCTTCACCGACGTCCGCCTCAAGCGCTACCTGGAGATGCGCGGCGCCGACGGCGGGCCGTGGCGGATGCTGTGCGCGCTGCCGGCGTTGTGGGTGGGCCTGCTTTACGACGCGGCTGCGATCGACGCCGCGCAGGCCGTGGTCGCCGACTGGCGTCCCGACGAGATCGTCGCCTTGCGGGCCGATGCCGCGCGCTCGGGGTTGGCGGCGCGCATCCGCGGGCGCGGCTTGCGCGAGATCGCGCGCGAGGTGCTGGAGATCAGCCGCCGGGGCTTGAGCCGGCGCGCCTGCCTCGACCGCGGCGGCGCCGACGAGACCGGATTTCTCACCTTCCTCGACGGCGTCGTCGAGTCCGGGCGCACCCCCGCCGAGGCGATGCTCGAGGCCTATCACGGCCGCTGGCACGAGAGCGTCGATCCGGCCTTCACCGAGTTCGCCTACTGAGGGCCGGCGGGGGCTAAGAGCCGAGGGCGAGGCCGAGGCCGCCGTTGCGGACATAGAGGAGACAGCCCTTGGCGCTGCGCGCGCCGTCGCGGCTGCCGGGCGGGGTGCGCAGCCAGGTGCCGGGGCCGTAGCGGCCCAGCTCGTCGGCGAGCTCGCCGTCGAGCACCAGGATCTCCTCGCCGTGGTGGCAGTCGTGCGCGGGCCGCTCGCTCCCCGGCCTGAACCTCATCAGCCGCACCATCAGCGGGCCGTCCGGCCCATCATGCTCGTTGAGGAGCACCTTGTGGGCGATGCCCGGAATGCTGGTGCGCCGCCAGGCGCGCGCCGCGGTGTCGATGCGCAGC
>DASWHU010000393.1:0-7171 GCA_036398035.1 Alphaproteobacteria bacterium
TCCGCGGCGCGATCATGAACCCGCGCGGCGAGCCGCGCGGCAACTTTCGCGGTGATCGCGTCCGGCCCGATTTTAGCCGCGGCCGGGACTTCGTTCATCCCCGCAACGACTTCCGGCCGGCTGCCGGCCGCCACCGGCCGGGACAGAACTTCGCTTGGCGGGGCCGTCCCGGGCCGATCTTCAATCATGCCCCGCGCCGCCGGCCGCCCGCAATCCAAGGCTTTGCGCCGCGGTCGCCGCGGTCGCAGTGGGCGTGGCAGAACCGCGCGCACCGGGTGTGGCCCGGGCGCCCGCAGCTCCACCACCAGCGCCAGTTCGGCTGGCACGCGGTCCCGCCGCGGCAGCGGATGATGTGGGACCCGCGCCGGCAGCGCAGATTCTAGCCTGACCCGACCGGCGCGTCAGCGCCGCCCCGGCCCGGCGTGTGCGCCCTCCCCGCGCACGCCGGGCCCTCTGCGCGCCTGGCCCAAGGCCTTTCATGCTAGACTCGCCCGCTCGATTGCGCGGGAGGCGGCATGGGCGACGAGCCGAGATCGATGGTCGCGCGCGCGCTGGGGCTCGCGCGGCTGATCCTGCGCGATGCCGACCCTGCCCGCCTGCCGGCCTGGCAGGCGGGGCCGCTGCGCCTGGTGCGCATCCTGGCGGCGGTGCTGCGCGACCTCGTCCAAGGCCAGGTCTCGCTCCGCGCGATGAGCCTGGTCTACACCACCCTCTTGTCGCTGGTTCCGGTGCTGGCGATCAGCTTCTCGGTGCTCAAGGGCTTCGGCGTCCACAATCAGATGCAGCCGCTGCTGCTCAACCTGCTCAGCCCGCTCGGCGAGCAGGGCGAGGAGATCACCGCACGCGTCATCGGCTTCGTCGAGAACGTCAATGTCGGCGTGCTCGGCTCGGTCGGCCTCGCCGTCCTGGTGCTGACCGTCGTGTCGCTGATGCAGAAGATCGAGCGCGCGTTCAACGACGCCTGGCGGATCACGCGCCACCGCCCGTTCGCGCAGCAGTTCTCGAGCTACGTGACCGTGATCGTGATCGGGCCGGTGCTGGTGTTCTCGGCGCTCGGCATCACCGCCTCGCTGGTCTCGGCGCCGGTGGTCAGCGACCTGGCGGCGATCGCGCCGTTCGGCCTGCTGTTCGGCGTTGTCGGCCGCGTGCTGCCGTTCCTGCTGATCGTCACCGCGTTCACGTTCCTGTACGCCTTCCTGCCCAACACGCGGGTGCGGGTCGCGGCGGCGCTGGCCGGGGGCGTGATCGCCGGGGTGTTGTGGGAATCGGTCGGCTGGGTGTTCGCCTCGTTCGTCGTCACCTCCACCCGCTACACCGCCGTCTACTCGGCATTCGCGACCCTGATCCTGTTCCTGATCTGGCTGTATCTGAGCTGGCTGATCCTGCTGGTCGGGGTCAGGATCGCGTTCTACGTCCAGAACCCGCAATACGTCGCCGTGCTGCCGGGCGCCGCGGCGCTCGGCGCCGAGCTCAGGGAGCGGCTGGGGCTTGCCGTGATACGGGCGATCGGGCGCGCCTATTATGGGCTCGACGGCGGCGCGGCGCGGATCGAGGCGCTGGCGGCGGCGCTCGGCGTGCCGAACGATGCGGTCGAGTCGGTGATGTCGGCGCTCGAGCGGGCGCGGCTGGTGGTCGCGGCCGATGGCGCCGGCGCCAGCTACCTGCCGGCGTCGCCGCCGGAGGAGACGCCGCTCAAGCGGGTGCTCGAAGCGCTGCGCGCCGGCGGCGACGCGGACTCGGCCGGGCTGCGCGCCCTCGCCGGCGACCGCGCCACCGCCGCGGTGATGGCGCGCCTCGATGCCGCCGCCGCAAGCGCGCTCGGCGCGACCACGGTCAAGGACCTCGCCCACGACCTGCCGGGCGCCGGGATCGAGCTTGCGCCCCGCCCGCGCCAGGCGGTCAGCCGCGCCTGACCCCGCCCGCCCCCGAACAAGAGGAGAGTCGAGATGTCGCTCCGCCGCCTCGTCGCCGGGCTGTGCCTGGCAGGTGCGCTCGCCGCGCTCGCCGGCTGCAGCCGGTTCGCCGACGCCATCCCGCCCGAGGTCCACATGGCCGACCTGCGCCCCGCCGGCGGCGGCCTGTTCGAGCAGCAGTTCGTGGTCGAGCTCAGGGTGGTCAACCCGAACGACTTCCCGATCGACGTCGAGGGCATGACCTTCGACCTGGCGCTCAACGGCCAGCCGTTCGCCAAGGGGCTCACCAACCAGTCGGTGACCGTGCCGCGGCTGGGCGAGGCCCGGGTGCCGGTCGCGGCCTCGACCAACGTCCTCGACCTCGCCCGCCAGCTGCTCGGCCTCGCCGGCTCCGGCGACCTGTCCTACCGGATCAGCGGCGTCGCCTACCTGGCCAAGGGCCTCGGCGTCGATGCGGTGCCCTACGAGCAGGCGGGCAGCCTCGGGCTGTCGAGCCTGACCGGGGGCGGCAATGCGCTGGTGCCGCGCTGAGCAGCGGCGCGCGCGCCCGGTCATCGCCGTCATGGGGTCGGGCATCGACGGCCACGGCGCGCGCGCCGGCCCGCTCGGGCGCTGGATCGCGGGCCAGGGGTTCCATCTGCTGACCGGGGGCGGCGGCGGCGTGATGGCGTCGGTGGCGGAGGCGTTCGCCGCCGCGCCCGGGCGCGCCGGCCTGGTCATCGGCGTATTGCCGGGACAGGCAGGCGACGCTTACCCCAACCCGTGGGTCGAGATCGTCATCCGCACCCATCTGCCGCTCACCGGCGCGCGTGGGGCCGAGGCCGGCTCGCGCAACCACATCAACGTGCTCAGCGCCGACGTCGTGGTCGCGCTGCCGGGCGGGGAGGGCACCGCCAGCGAGGTCCGGCTCGCCTGCGCCTATCGCCGCCCGGTCGTCGCCCACATCGCCGACCGCGGCGACATCCCGGGCATGCCCGAGCAGGTGCCGCTCGCGCCCGGCCTGGATGAGGTCGCCGCGTTCGTCCTCGCCGCGCTGGATTCCGCCGGCTAATCATTGGCCGACTAGCGGTAGCCGCCGTCCCCGCTCAGATCGCGTCCGAGGTGCCGAGCACGTAGGTGCACTCGCAGTCCTCGGCGGTGCAGCCGGGAAGCGGCAGCGACGGCACCTCCTCGACCGCGAACCTGCGCTCGCGCACCGCATCCGCCGCCGCGCAGCGGTGCTGCGGCTCGTCGCCCGCGGCCTCGACGATCTCGATGCGGGCGAGCGGCCCGAGCTCGCGCGCCTCGCGCAGCGTCTCCTCGTTGTTGCGCGCCGTGGCGGGATTGAGTCTCGGCATCTCTCGCTCCGGTGGCGCTCAGCCGAGGCCGTTCAGGAACACCGCCACCGCCTGATTGTAGGCGGCGGTCTGCTCGAGATGCGCCATGTGCGAGGCATCCGCGATCATGCGCACGTCCGAGTCCGCGACCACGGCGCTGTAGCGATAGACGGTCACCGGCGCCACCTCGTCGAACTCGCCGCAGGTGAACAGGGTCGGCACCTCGAGGCGGGTGAGGCTCGGGCTCGCGTCGTAGCCGCGCAAGGTCCCGGTGGCCGCGAACTCGGTCTCGCCCCACATGGCGATGTAGAGGCGCGAGTTGCCCTTGTCCAGCGACGCGGTGAGCGGCGCCGGCCACGGGTCGAGCCGGCACAGATGCCGCCGGTAGAACACGTCGAGCGCCTGCCGGTAGTCCTGGCTCCGGAAGTTGCGCGCGGCCTCCTCGCGGTCGAGCACCGCCTGCACCTGGTCCGGCAGCAGCCGGCGCCAGCGCCGGGTGTCGGCGGCCCAGGCCTCGGTGCTGATCAGCGGGCTCGCCAGCACGCAGCCGTCGACCCGGCGCCGGTTGCCGGCGGCGTACTCGACCGCCAGCAGCCCGCCCCAGGCGTGGCCGAGCAGATGGAAGCGGGTCAGCCCGAGCGCCTGGCGCAGCGACTCGATCTCGGCGACGAAGCGCCCCACCCGCCAGTTGCCGGGATCGCCCGGTTGGTCCGACTTGCCGCAGTCGAGCTGGTCGTAGAACACCACCGGGCGGTCGCGGCCGAGTTCGGCCAGCGGCAGCAAATAGTCGTGGCTGAAGCCGGGCCCGCCATGGATCACGATCAACGGCGTGCCGGGACCGCTGCCGACCACCTGATACCAGATCTCGCCGCCCTCGGTGCGGGCGCGGCCCTCGCCTGCGGGCGGACGGGTGGGCGCGGTCTCCTCGAACGGCAGCGCGAGCTTCGCGCCGCCGTCGCAGCCGGCGGCGACGAGCGCACCGCCGGCGGCACTGCCGGCGAGGAAGGCGCGTCGGCTCAGCCGGCATCGGCCGCGCTCGTCCCGGTGCATGATTGCCCCGCCCGTTGGTGCTTCTACCCACCCTATGCGCCGTCCCCCAGGCCCCGTCAAGCCCTTGGCCGCGCCGAGAAAGCCGGCGGAAACAGAAGCTTAACCGAAGCGGCGGTTGCCCCGCGCCGGGATGCGTTCTACACTCGGCGCCGGCGTGCGCGCCTCGGGGAGGCCGGCGCGGGCGCGCCGGGCTTATGTGGAGATCGACCGCCGCCGTGACCGTCGCGCTCGAGTCCTGTCCCGCGCTGGTGCTGAACGCCGACTACCGGCCGCTGAGCTACTTCCCGCTGTCGCTGTGGCCGTGGCAGGAGGTGGTCAAGGCGGTGTTCCTGGAGCGGGTCAACATCGTCGCCGAGTACGACCGCGAGGTGCGTTCGCCGTCGTGGCGCATGCGCCTGCCGAGCGTGATCTCGCTCAAGGCCTATGTGACCAGCACCCGCCGGCCCGCCTTTACCCGGTTCAACGTGTTCCTGCGCGACGGCTTCCGCTGCCAGTACTGCCTGGCGCGCTACCGCTCGGAGGACCTGACCTTCGACCACCTGGTGCCGCGCTCGCTCGGCGGCATCACGGTGTGGGAGAACGTGGTCACCGCCTGCGGCGCGTGCAACCTGCAGAAGGGCAACCGCACCGCGAGCGAAAGCGGCGTCGCGCCGCGCACCCGCCCGCGCGTGCCGACCACCTGGGAGCTGCAGCATATGGGCCGCCAGTTCCCGCCCAACTTCCTGCACGAGAGCTGGCGCGACTACCTGTACTGGGACACCGAGCTCGACAGCGACTGAGCGCCGCTCACAGCCGCTCCGACAGCCAGATGGCGAGCCGGGTCGCGGCCTTGACCGCGGGCTCGAGCAGCGTCCGCGCGGGCGCGCCCGCCGCGCCGTGGGCGAGGCCCGTGTCGCGGTGGGCGAGCTCGTCGGCGCGCGCGGACTCGATGGTCGCGCGCAACTCGGGCTCGTCCGCGCCGAGGCGTTCCGCCTGGCGGCGATAGTGCTCGTCGATCACCTCCTCGACCGCGACCGTGCACGCCATCGCCGCGCGCGCACCCAACAGAGCGCCCGCCGCGCCGAGCGCGAAGCCGGCCGCGTGCCACACCGGCTGGAGCACGGTCGGGCGGACACGGCGCGCGACCATCAGCCGCTCGAAGGTGGCGAGATGGGCGTGCTCCTGCGCGGCCATGGCGCGGATCGCCGGCCCGGCGGGCGTGTGCCCGAGCACCGCGAGCTGGCCGGCATAGATGCGTGCGGCGCCGACCTCGCCGGCGTGGTCGACCCGGATCATGCGCGCGAGCTGGGCGTCGCGCGACAGGTCGCCGGGCAGGCCCCCGAGTTTAACCCGGGGGTCGCCGAGCGCGCTCGTGGCCGCACCTCGTGGCGCGCCGGTCATCGACCCCGGTCTAGCACCCGGGCCCCCTCAGCGCCACAGCTCGATGACCAGGTAGCCGGCGAACAACAGCACCACGAACAGCACCGTGAGCAGCCCCAGGTTGCGCGCGATGAAGCGCTCGATCGGCGCGCCGAACCGGTACAGGAGCGCCGCGACGACGAAGAAGCGCAGGCCCCGCGACAGCACCGAGGCGACGATGAACACCGCCGGGTCGAGCCCGGCGACGCCGCTCGCGATGGTGATCACCTTGTAGGGGAACGGGGTCAGCCCGGCGCCGAACACGATCCATGCCCCCCATTCGTTGTACCGGGCGGTGAACCGCGCCATCTGCTCGCCGTAGCCGTAGAACTCGATCAGCGGCCGGCCCACCGTCTCCCACAGCCCGTAGCCGATGGCGTAGCCGGCGATGCCGCCGAGCACCGAGGCGACGGTGCAGACCAGCGCGATCAGCAGCGCCTTGCGGCGCTCGGCGAGCACCATCGGGATCAGCATCACGTCGGGCGGGATCGGGAACACCGAGCTCTCGATGAACGACACCGCGGCGAGCCAGGGGAGCGCGTGGCGGTGGCGGGCGAGCGCCATGACGCCGGCATACAGGCGGGTCAGCATTGCGGCGCGAGAGCGGCGGCGGCGGGCACGGGCAGGGCTCCGAGGGGCGGGACGCCGCTCTCTTAAGCCGAGCGCCGCGCCGCGCGCAAGCCCGCCGCCATTGACCGCATCCGGCCCGCGGCTAATATGCCCGCCGCGGCGCGGCCACGGGCCCCTGTGGCGGAACCGGTAGACGCGGCAGACTCAAAATCTGTTGCCGGCAACGGCGTGGGAGTTCGAGTCTCCCCGGGGGCACCAGGGCGCGGCGGCGGCTGAACGGGAGCGATGTAGCCCGATGAAGTTTTATTCCTTCCAGATCGTCATCGAGAAGGAGCCGGAGGACGAGGGCTATCTGGCCTACAGCCCGACCTTGCCGGGCTGCTTCAGCAATGGCGCCACCATCGAGGAAGCCAAGCGCAATATCCGGGAGGCGATCGAGCTGCACCTGTCGGCTTTGCTCGAACGCGCCGCACCGGTGCCCCAGAACGACCGCCTCGTTCACGTCGAGGAGCTGACCGTCGGGATACCCTGATGGCGCGGATGCCCCAGGTCACGGCGCGCGAGCTGGTGCGGTTCCTCAAGTTGCAGGGTTTTGCCGAGCAGCGACAATCGGGCAGCCACCTGACCTAATTTCATGCCGGGCGCGGCTTAACGGTCACCGTCCCTGTCCATACCGGCGTCGATATCGGCCGCGCGCTTGCGGTGCGAATCCTGCACGACGCCGGCTTCTCGGTCGAGGACTACTTCAGGCTGCGGTGATATGCTTTATACCGGATCGCATCGATAAGGACTCAGGCTACTGTTCTCGTCGTCATGTATGGACGGCCCCCCTCTGGCAAGGGGCGAGAAGCGGTTTTGGCAAAGAGTCTGGAGCGGTCATGTATTCGGCCTGTTGCTGCGGCCTGTCGACCGCCGGCCCCGATG
>DASWHU010000394.1:0-5050 GCA_036398035.1 Alphaproteobacteria bacterium
GAGGAACCCGGCGAGCTGGTCGAGGTAGGCGCGCTCCTCGGGCGAGGGGTCGGCGACCATCTTAGGGTCGCGGCGCAGCGGCAGCAGGTTGAGATGGATGCCGATCATGCGCTCGGGATGCGCGTGGGCGAGCAGCGAGACGATGAACGAGCCCCAGTCGCCGCCCTGCGCGGCATAGCGCCGATAGCCGAGCACGTCGGTCATCAGCTCGGCGAAGCAGTCGGCGATCTCGGCGACCGCGAAGCGCGTCTGGCCGGGCGCGAACGACAGGCCGTAGCCGGGCAGCGACGGCGCCACCACGGTGAACGACTCGGCCGCATCGCCGCCGAAGCGTGCCGGGTCGGTGAGGCGCGGGATCAGCTCGAGGAACTCGACCACCGAGCCCGGCCAGCCATGCGCGAGCAGCAACGGGCACGGGTCGGGCCCGGCTCCCGGGACGTGCAGGAAGTGCAGGTCGATGCCGGCGAGCGCGACTTTGTACTGCGGGAAGGCATTGAGCCGCGCCTCGGCGGCGCGCCAGTCGAACGACTCGCGCCAGTGGTCGACCAGGCCGCGCAGCCACGCGACGTCGGTGCCGGTGGCCCACGGCGCCCCCGGCGGCTGGTCGGGGAAGCGGGTGCGGGCGAGCCGCGCGCCGAGGTCCGCGATCGCCGCGTCGGGCACGTGCAGCTCGAATGGCTCTGGCGTTGCGCCCATGATTCCTCCTCGGCCGGCCTACTCCGCCGAAGCAGCCGCTTCGGCTGCGAAGGCTGGACCGGCTGGGTCTCGGCCCGTGCGTGCTGTATCATGCCCGGGTCAGCGAAACTCGGCAAAAGGGTGCGGCGGCAATGCCTTGGGGGTCGGTCAGGTTGATCGGGCCGGACGGCCGCGAGGTCTACGTCAACGGCAACTACGAGGACGTGGCCGGCGGAACCAACGAGATTTTCGCCGTCGAGTACGGCAACAACCGGTTCGAGACCCTGGACGAGTGGTTCCGCATCGACCTGCGCGCGGACGCCGAGGTCAACGACGCGCAGCCGCATGTCGAGTCCGAGCTGGCGCCGGTCGAGCCGCCCGAGCCGACCGCGCTGACCCCGCCCGGCGCCGGCGAGGCCGACGACCAATGACCGGCGGGCCTCGGCTATGCCTACTCCGCCGAAGCAGCCGCTTCGGCTGCGAAGGCTGGATCAGCCTCGTGGGCGCGCTGGTCCTCGCGCTCGCCGCCTGCAGCTATCCGACCCGCAACCAGGAGCTCGCCAGCCTCGATCCGCGCCAGGGCTACCGCTGGGGAGCGCTCGCGCCGACCGAGCTCGAAAGCACCCTGCTGGTGGTCACCGCCTCGGGCGGCGGCACGCGCGCGGCCGCTTTCACGCTGTCGGCGCTCAGCGGCCTCGCCGATCTCGAGCTTGCCTCGGGGCGGAGCCTCGCCGACGAGATCGACGTCATCTCGTCGGTCTCGGGCGGCAGCGTGACCGCAGCCTATTTCGCGCTCGAAGGGCCGGGCGGCTTCCAGGACCTGGAAGACAACTTCATTCGCCAGGACGGCATCTCCGCGATCCTGTGGCGCGGGCTCAAACCGGTTGAGCTCGCCGCGCTCGCCACCCCGTCGCGGGAGCGGATCGACCTCTTGATCGACTATCTGGACGAGAGCTTGTTTCACGGCGCGACCTTCGACTCCTTGCGCCAAGGAGGCGAACGGCCGCTGCTGATCCTCAATGCGGGCGATATGGTGGACGGCGCGCCGTTCGCGTTCACCCAGAATACCTTCGACCTGATCTGCTCCGACCTCGACCGGCTCGCGCTGTCGGTGGCGGTCGCGGCCTCGGCCGCCTTTCCCGGCGCGCTGTCGCCGGTGACCTTGACCAACTACGCGCCCTGCCCGGCGCAACAGGCGGTGTCATGGCCGACGACATGGGTGAACCAGGCGGCGGCGTCGCGCTGGTACGACAACCCCTCGCGCGTCCGGCGCGGGCGCGACGCGCAAAATTACGCGCTCGGCGCGGCGGCCGCCACGCCCGCGCCCAGGAAATACATCCACCTGCTCGACGGCGGCATCGCGGACAACCTGGGCATCGCCGAGCCGTTCCGCCTGCTCAGCAGCAACGAGGTGTCGCCCAACTTCTTCAACCAGATTTCGCGCGGGCAAATCGACAAGGTCGTCTTCGTCCTGGTCAATGCCCGCTCCGACAAGCCCTCGCGCCTGAGCGGGGAGATCGCGACCCCCGGCGCGCTCGACATGGTGCAAGCGACCATCAACGCCGCCATCGACAACACCACGTTCGGCAACTTCGAGCGCCTGGAGACCCTGCTCCGGGAACGCCTCGACGCCGCGGCGGCCGAGTTCCCCGAGCCGCTCGCGTCCAACTTCCGCAAGGTCGAGACCTACTTCCTGCCGATCGACTTCGACGCCATCGCCGACGACGCGTGCCGCGACGCGTTCCAGTCGATTGCCACCAGCTGGACCTTGGCCAAGCGGGAGGTCGACGCCCTGATGATCGCGGGCAAGGCGCTGCTCAAGTCGGCGCCGAAGCTCAGCCGGCTGGCCGCCGACCTCGGCCTCGCCGGCATCGACCGCCTGCCTGAGCTTGAGGAAGCGTGCGCCGCGATCCGGGCGTCAGGATGAGGCGCGGCCGGCGCGCGGGCGCAGCTCGAGCGTGACCCTGACCAGCTCCGGCTCGTCCGCCATCGAGGAGCGCCGGAAGCCGAGCATGTCGCACAGCCTCAGCATGGTCGTGTTGTCGCGCAGCACGTCGCCGAAGATCTCGCCGATGCCGCGGTTCCGCGCGTAGTCGATGATGCGGCGCATCAGCAACACGCCGAGGCCCATGCCGGTCATGTCGCCGCGCACGATCACCGCATACTCGGCGCGGTCGTTGTCGGGATCGGCGCTGATCCGCACCACGCCGAAGATGTCGGTGGTGCCGGGGCGCCCGGCCTCGGTCAGGATCAGCGCCATCTCGCGATCGTAGTCGATCTGGGTGAAGCGCGCCGCCTGGACGTGCGACAGGGTCTTCATCGGCACGAAGAAGCGCAGCCGCACCTCCTCCGGCGTCAGCTTGGCGAAGCCCGCCTGGAACGCCGGCTCGTCCTCGGGCACCACCGGCCTGAGCAGCAGCTTGCGCCCGTCGCCGAGCGGGATCTGCTCCTCCAGCTCCTTCGGGTAGGGCCGGATCGCGAGCCGCTCTGCCGCCGGCCCCACCGTCTCGCCGACGCGGATGCGCGCATCGAGCGCGATCACGCCGTAGGCGTCGGCGAGCAGCGGGTTGATGTCGATCTCCTCGATGCCGGCGATGTCGACCACCAGTTGCGAGACCTTGACCAAGGTCAGCGCGACGGCGTCGAGATTGACCGCCGGGCGCTCGCGGTAGCCGCTGAGCTGGCGCCACACCCGGGTCCGCGACATCACCTCGCGGGCGAGGTGCATGTTGAGCGGCGGCAGCGCCAGCGCGGTGTCGCCGACCACCTCGACCGCGGTGCCGCCGTGGCCGAACAGGATCGCGGGCCCGAACCGGGCATCGACGGTGGCGCCGACGATCAGCTCGAAGGCGTCGGGCCGGTGGACCATCGGCTGCACGGTGAAGCCCTCGATGCGCGCCTCGGGCATGGCCTCGCCGATGCGCGCCGCCATCGCCGTCGCCGCGTCCTCGACCGCCGCCGGCCCCAGGAGCGCGAGCGCGACCCCGCCCACGTCGCTCTTGTGGGTGATGTCGGGCGACAGGATCTTGAGCACCACCGCGCTGCCGATCTCGGCCGCGAGCGCCGCGGCCTCGCCCGGATTGCGCGCCGCGCGCGTCCGCGCCACCGGGATCGCGTAGCAGGCGAGCACGTCCTTCGCCTCGGGCTCGCTCAGCCATTCCCGGCCCTCGGCGTGCGCGCGGGCGACGATCGCCGTCGCCCGCTCGGTCTCGGGCGTGAAGTCCTCGGGCACCGAGGGCGGCGTCTCCATCAGCATTTCTTGGTTGCGCCGATAGGTGACCATCTGCATGAACGCGCGCACTGCCGCCATCGGCGTGTCGTAGCTCGGCACGCCGTGCTCGGCGAACAGCCGCCGCGCCGCGATCGCCTCGCCGTCGCCGAGCCAGTTGGTGAGCAGGACAGGCTTGCGGCGCTTGCCCGCGGTCTCGATCACCGCCCGTGCGGCGTCCACGCTCGAGGCCACCGCCACCGGGCAGTTGAGCACCAGCACCGCGTCCACCCCGGGATCGGCGAGCACCGCCGCCAGCGCGTCGCGGTAGCGCCCGGGCGGCGCGTCGCCGATGATGTCGACCGGGTTGCCGTGCGACCAGGTCGGCGGCAGCGCCTGGTCCAGCGCCGCGATCGTCTCGGGCGCAAGCTCGGCCAGCCGGCCGCCGTCCTCGATCAGGGAGTCGGTGGCCATCACGCCGACGCCGCCGCCGTTGGTGACGATGGCCAGCCGGTCGCCGCCCGGCGGCTCGGCCGTGGCCAAGGTCGCCACCGCTTCGAACAGCGCCTCCAGGCTGTACACCCTGAGCATGCCGGCGCGCCGGAAGGCGGTGTCGTAGACCGCGTCCGAGCCGGCCATCGCGCCGGTGTGCGAGGCGGCGGCGCGCGCGCCCTCAGGCTGGCGGCCGGCCTTGACCACGATCACCGGCTTCATGCGCGCGGCGGCACGCGCGGCGGACATGAACTTCCGCGCCTGGGTGATCGCCTCGACGTAGAGCAGGATGGCGCGCGTGCCGCGGTCGTTGGCCAGGTAGTCGAGCATGTCGCCGAAGTCGACGTCGGCCATGTCGCCGAGCGAGGCCAGGTGCGAGAAGCCGATGCCGCGCGCCTCCGCCCAGCCCAGCACCGAGGTGACGATCGCGCCCGACTGGGCGACGAAGGCAAGCCGCCCGGGCCGCGGGCTGGCCTGGGCGAAGCTCGCATTCAGCCCGCTGTCCGGCACCATCACGCCGAGGCAGTTGGGGCCGACGATCCTGAGCAGGTGCGGCTTGGCGGCGTCGAGCACCGCCTGCTGGAGGAGGCGGCCGCTGGCGCCGCTCTCGGCGAAGCCGGCGGTGATGATGATCGCGGCCTTGGTGCCGCGCGCGCCGAGCTCGCCGATGATGCC
>DASWHU010000395.1:0-5161 GCA_036398035.1 Alphaproteobacteria bacterium
GGGCGCAGGCGGACCGAATCGGCGTTGCGGCCGATGAACGCGATCAGCTTGTCGGGGGAAGCCACGCGCGCGCCGCGGAAGGCGACCAGCGCGCCCTTGGGCCCGGCCTCGACCTTCTCGACCCCGGCGCGCCGGCACAACAGCTTGATGCGCACCACCTTGAGCAGGTTCTCGACCTCCCCCGGCAACGGCCCGAAGCGGTCGGCGAGCTCGGCGGCGAAGGCGTCGATGTCGCGCTCGTCCTCGAGGTCCGACAGCCGCCGGTAAAGCCCCAAGCGCACGCCGAGGTCGGCGACGTAGTTGTCCGGGATCAGCACCGCGATGCCGACCGCGATCTGCGGCGACCACTTCTCCTCAAGCGGCGGCGCCTCGGCGCCGGCCGCGCCGCGCCGCGCCGCCTGCACCGCCTCCTCGAGCATCTGCTGGTAGAGCTCGAGGCCGACCTCGCGGATATGGCCGGACTGCTCCTCGCCCAAGAGGTTGCCGGCGCCGCGGATGTCGAGGTCGTGGCTCGCCAGGCTGAACCCGGCGCCGAGGGTATCGAGCGTCTGGATGACGTGCAGGCGCTTCTCGGCCGCGCCCTTCAGCAGCTTCTCCGACGGCACGGTGAAATACGCGTAGGCGCGCGTCTTCGAGCGGCCGATGCGCCCGCGCAGCTGGTAGAGCTGCGACAGCCCGAACATGTCCGAGCGGTGCACGATGAGCGTGTTGACCCGCGGCAGGTCGAGGCCGGACTCGATGATCGAGGTCGACAGCAGCACGTCGTACTTGCCGTCGTAGAACGCGGCCATCACGTCCTCGAGCCGGCGCGCGGCGAGCCGTCCGTGGGCGATCGCGACGCTGAGCTCGGGCACCACCCGGGCGAGCTCGGCGGCCACCTTGTCCAGGTCCTCGATGCGCGGGCAGATGTAGAAGCTCTGCCCGCCCCGGTAGCGCTCGCGCATCAGCGCCTCGCGCACGATCACCGGATCGTAGGGCGTGACGAAGGTGCGCACCGCCAGCCGGTCGACCGGCGGGGTGGCGATCAGGCTCAGGTCGCGCACGCCCGAGACCGCGAGCTGGAGCGTGCGCGGGATCGGGGTCGCGGTCATGGTCAGCACGTGCACGTCGGCCTTGAGCTGCTTCAGGCGCTCCTTTTGGGCGACGCCGAAATGCTGTTCCTCATCGACCACCAGCAGGCCGAGGGCGGAGAACGACACCCCCTTGGCGAGGAGCGCGTGGGTGCCGATGACCAGGTCGACTTTGCCCTCGGCGAGCCCCTGGCGCACCGCCGACGCCTCCTTGGCCGGCACCAGCCGCGACAGCTGGCCAAGGTGAACCGGCAGCCCGGCGAAGCGCTCCTTGAAGGTCTGGTAATGCTGCCGGCAGAGCAGCGTCGTCGGCACCACCACCGCCACCTGATTGCCGGCGAAGGTGGCGACGAACGCCGCTCGCAGCGCCACCTCGGTCTTGCCGAAACCGACGTCGCCGCACACCAGCCGGTCCATCGGCTTGTCCCCGGCCAGGTCGGCGAGGCAGTCGTCGATCGCGCGCCGCTGGTCGTCGGTCTCGGCATAGGGAAAGCGCGCCGCGAACTCCTCGTACAATCCGGCCGGCACGGCCATGCGCGCCACGGTGCGCAGCGCGCGCTCGGCCGCGACCCGGATCAGCGCCTCCGCCATGTCGCGCAGGCGCTCCTTGATTCGCGCCTTGCGCGCCTGCCAGCCGGCGCCGCCGAGGCGGTCGAGCTGCACCCCTTCGGCCGCCTCGCCGCCGCCGTAGCGCGACAGCATGTCGATGTTCTCGACCGGCAGGTACAGCTTGTCGCCGCCGGCATAGAGCATCAGCAGGCAGTCGTGCGGCGCGCCGGCGACCTCGATCGCCTCCAGGCGCTGGTAGCGGCCGATGCCGTGGTCGATGTGGACCACCAGGTCGCCGCCTTCGAGCGCGCTCGCCTCGGTCAGGAAGTTGGCCGCGCGACGTGGCCGGCGCGACGGGCGGGCCAGGCGGTCGCCGAGGATGTCCTGCTCGGACAGGACCTCGAGCGTCGGCGTGCGGAAGCCGTGCTCGAGCCACAGCACCAGCGCCGCCGCCCTGCCGGCGGCAAGCCGCTCGACCCCGTCCCAGCCCGCCGCAGTGTCGATGTCGCCCAATCCGTGGTCGCTGAGCAGCGCCACCAGCCGGTCGCGCGCGCCCGCGCTCGCGCAGGCGATCACCAGCTTGCGGCCGTCGGCCAGCACCGCGCGGGCGTGCGCGCACACGGCGTCGAACAGGTTGGTGTCCGGGTGCCGGCGCTCGGGCGCGAAGTCGCGCGCGCGCCGGGCGCCGAGGTCGATCACGGTCGCCTCGCCCGCCGGCGCCGCGAACGGGGTGAAGGCGAGCACCGCGCGCGCGCCGAGCGCGCCGCCCCAGTCGGCTTGGGCGAGGAACATGCGCGCGGGCGGCACCGGGTTGTAGAGCACGTTGCCGAGCTGCGAGCCGGTGCCGCGCGCGGCAAGGCGCGCCTCGTAGTAGTCGGCGATCGCCGCGAGCCGCTGGTCGCGCGCCGGCTCGGCGAGGTGCTCGAGCGCCACCGCCGCCTCCGGCAAGTAGTCGAACACCGTGTCGAGCCGGTCGTGGAACAGCGCCAGCCAGTGCTCCACGCCCGGATGCCGGCGCCCCGCCGAGACCGCCTCATAGAGCGCGTCGTCGCGGGTCACCGCGCCGAACAGGTCGCGGTAGCCGGCGCGGAAGCGGCCGATCGCGGCGTCGTCGAGCACCACCTCCGACACCGGCACCAGGTCGAAGCGCGCGCGCTGGCCGGTGGTCCGCTGGGTGATCGGGTCGAAGGCGCGCAAGCCCTCCAGGCGGTCGCCGAACAGGTCGAGGCGCACCGGCTGGTCGGCGCCCGGCGCGAACAAATCGATGATGCCGCCGCGCACCGAGTACTCGCCGGGCTCCATCACCGTGCCGACGCGCTGGTAGCCGTTGCGGGCGAGGAACGCCGACAATGCCTCGACATCGACCTCCTCGCCGACCGCGGCGGCGAAATGGGCCTCCGCCAGCGCCGCGCGCGGCGGCAGGCGCTGCAGCACCGCATTGACCGTGGTCAGCACCAGCACGCCGCGGCCCGCGCCCCGGTCGTGGCGCAGCAGCGCGCTCAAGGTATGCAGGCGCTGGGCGCACAGGTCGGCGCGCGGCGATACCCGGTCGTAGGGCAGGCAGTCCCACGCCGGCAGGCGCAGCACCGGCTCGGCGGGCGCGAACACCGCGAGCGCGTCGGCGACCGCGCTCATGCGCGCGTCGTCGCGGGCGATGAACATGAGGTCGCGCTCGGGCGCGGCGCGCCGCAGGTCGGCGAGCGCCAGCACGTCGCGCCCCTCGGGCGCGCCGGCAACGGTGGCGCGCCCGGGCGCCGCAATCAGCTCGGCCAGCCCGCGCACTACGAGTCCGGGCCGTCCTGCGCCTGGCGCAGCAGGGCCAGCACGTCGTGATCGAACTCGGGCGGCGCCGGGGCGCGCCCGACCACCCACGCCCAGACGTCGGGGTCCTCCTCGGCGAGCAGCGCCTCGAGGCGGCCGATCTGGGCCGGATCCAGGCGCTCCAGGTAGCGCGCGGCGAAGCGCCCGAACAACAGATCGGCCTCGCGCGAGCCGCGGTGCCAGCAGCGGAACCTGAGCCGCTTGCGGCGCAGCTCGAGGGCGGAGGGGGTGGTCATGGCGGCACCGATATAGGCCGTTGCGCGCGCGCTGTCAGCCCCGCGCCGGGGCCTGATTCATGATAGTCAGCGCATCATGCGGCCGGAAATCCTCAACCCGCTGTTCGCGCCGGTCACGGCGCTGCCCGGGGTCGGCCGGCGCTTGGCTGCGCCGCTCGGCCGGCTCGCCGGGCCGCGGGTCGTCGACCTGCTGTGGCACCTGCCGAGCGCGGTCATCGACCGCCGCTTCTCGCCCAAGGTGGCCGAGGCGCCGGACGGCGCGATCGCGACGGTGACCGTGACCGTGATCGAGCACCGCCCGCCGTACAATCCCCGCCAGCCCTACCGGGTGATGTGCCAGGACGACAGCGGCGACATCGCGCTGGTGTTCTTCCACGCCAAGCCCGACTACCTGCGCCGGATCCTTCCCCCCGGCGAGGTACGCGTGGTCAGCGGCACGGTCGCTCACTTTGCCGGCGCGGTGCAGATGACCCACCCCGACCACGTCGTCACGCCGGCGGAGGCATCGACCTTGCCCCGCATCGAGCCGGTTTATCCACTGACCGAGGGAATCACGCCGCGGCCGCTGGCGAAGGCGATCGCGGCGGCGCTGGCGCGCGCGCCCGAGCTGCCCGAATGGCTCGACCCGGCGTTCAAGCGAGAGCGCGGCTGGCCGGACTGGCGTGCGGCGGTGGCCGCGGCGCATGCGCCGGCGAGCGTCGCCGACCTCGCGCCCGAGACCCCGGCGCGCCAGCGCCTCGCCTTCGACGAGCTGCTGGCCAACCAGCTCGCGCTCGCGCTGGTGCGCCAGCATTTGCGCCGCACGGGCCGCGCGCTCGCCGGCGACGGGCGGCTGCGGGCGCAAGCGGCGGCGGCGCTGCCGTTCGCGCTGACCGCCTCGCAGGCGGCGGCGGTGGCTGAGATCGCGGCCGACCTCGCTTTGCCGCGCCGGATGCTGCGCCTGCTCCAGGGCGACGTCGGCAGCGGCAAGACCGTGGTCGCGCTGATGGCGATGCTGATTGCGGTCGAGGCCGGCTGCCAGGCGGCCCTGCTGGCGCCGACCGAGATCCTGGCGCGCCAGCATTACGACGCCATCGCCCCGCTGGCGGCGGCGGCGGGCGTGCGCGCGGCGGCGCTGACCGGGCGCGACAAGGGCAAGGCGCGCGAGCGCCTGCTCGCCGATGCCGCCGCCGGCGCGATCGACATCCTGATCGGCACCCACGCGCTGATCCAGAAGGACGTGCGCTTCCGCGACCTCGCTCTGGCGGTGGTCGACGAGCAGCACCGGTTCGGCGTCCACCAGCGCATCCGGCTGCAGGCCAAGGGCCACGGCCTCGACATGCTGGTGATGACCGCGACCCCGATCCCGCGCACCCTGATGCTGACCGCCTATGGCGACATGGACGTATCGCGCCTGACCGAGAAGCCGCCCGGCCGCCAGCCGGTGACCACCGCGGCGTTGCCGCTGTCGCGCCTCGCGGAGGTGGTGGCGGCGGTGCGCCGCGC
>DASWHU010000396.1:0-4886 GCA_036398035.1 Alphaproteobacteria bacterium
TAGAAGTCGGGCAGGTGGGCGACCGCCGCCCCGGCCGCGAGCAGGATGTCCTCGGCCTTACGCCGCAGGCGCACCCACTCGCTGCCGCCGGTGCGCGGATGGTCCTCGGTGATCGGCAGCATCACGGCCGGCAGGTAGGCCCAGTAGCTCGACACCTGGACCAGCCGCGTGCCCTCGGCTGTGGCGGCCGCGGCGAGCGCGCGGGCGGTGACCGGGTGGTCGGCCATGTGCTCCGCCGGCAGGCCGATGCAGTCGAAGGCGACGTCGCAGCCGGCGAGCGCGCGCCGCGCCTCTGTGGGCAGGCGCAGGTCCCAGGAGGCGCGCTCGACGTCGAGGCCGTCGAACGCGCGGGCGAGATTGGCGTAGCTGCGCGAGACCACCCGCACCGCGACCCCGCGCCCGCGCAGCTCGCGCGCGAGCCTTCGCCCGGTCGGCCCCGTCGCGCCGAGAATCGCCGCCTGGCCGAAGGTCAGCGCCATGCGCGCCGCGGCCGCGGCTACTCGGCGACCGCGGCGACTTGCGCGGCGCGGCCCCGCGCCGGGCCCAGATGGCGCACGATCTGGTCGCGCTCGAGCGTCTCCTGCGCCTCCAGCGCGGCGATCAGCGCCTCGACCTCGGCGCGGTGGTCGGCGAGCACCTGGCGGGCGCGCCCCTCGGCCTCGGCCAGGAGCTTGCGCACCGCCTCGTCGACCGCGTGCGCGGATGCCTCGCTGAAGTGGCGCGGCTGGGCCATCTCGCGGCCCAGGAACGGGTGCTCTTCCGCCTGGCGCAGGTCGACCGGGCCGACCTCCTCCGACATGCCCCAGCGCGCGACCATGGCGCGCGCCAGGCTGGTCGCCTGGCGGATGTCGTCGTCGGCGCCGGACGAGACGTTGCCGAGGACCTCGCGCTCGGCGACGCGCCCGCCGAGCATCACCGCGAGCTTGTCCTTCAGGTAGTCCTCGGGCAGCGTGTGGCGCTCGACCTCGGGCAGCATGTGGGTGCCGCCGAGCGCGTGCCCGCGCGGGATGATGGTCACCTTGTACAGCGGGTCGGCGGTGGGCAGGTAGTGGGCGACCGCGGTGTGGCCGCTCTCGTGCACCGCCAGGCGATGGCGCTCCTCGGGCTGGATCGCGAGCGTGCGCACCGAGCCCATCAGCAGCTTGTCGCGCATGGCGTCGAACTGGCGCATGGTGACCGCCGCCTCGCCGTCGCGCGCCGCCGCCATCGCCGCCTCGTTGACCAGGTTCTTGAGGTCGGCGCCGGAGAAGCCGGGCGTGCCGGCGGCGATGACATCGAGGTCGACGTCGCCGCCGAGCGGCACCTTGCGCGTATGCACCCTGAGGATCGCGGCGCGCGCGCGCTTGTCGGGAAGCTCCAAGGTGACGTGCCGGTCGAAGCGGCCGGGGCGCAGCAGCGCCGGGTCGAGCACGTCGGGCCGGTTGGTCGCGGCCAGCACGATCACCGCCTCGTGGCCCGAGAAGCCGTCCATCTCGGACAGGATCTGGTTGAGCGTCTGCTCGCGCTCGTCGTGGCCGCCGCCGAGGCCGGCGCCGCGCACCCGCCCGACCGCATCGAGCTCGTCGATGAAGATGATGCTGGGCGCGCGCTTCTTCGCCTCCTCGAACATCTTGCGCACCCGGCTGGCGCCGACGCCGACGAACATCTCGATGAACTCGGACGCCGAGATGTGGAAGAACGGCACCCCGGCCTCGCCGGCGAGAGCGCGCGCGAGCAGGGTCTTGCCGGTCCCAGGCGGGCCGACCAGAAGGACGCCGCGCGGCGGCTCGGCGCCAAGCCGGGTGTAGCGGTCGGGCGCGCGCAGGAAGTCGACCAGCTCCGCCACCTCGCGCTTGGCGTTGTCCTGGCCGGCGACGTCGTCGAAGCGCACCTTGGGCGCACCCGCCTTGGTCGCCCTGGTGGCCGAGCCGGCCAGGAAGTCGCCGATGTCGCGCCCGCCGAACCGGCCGGCAAGATTGCTGTAGGTGCGGTTCCAGAACCACCAGTAGACCGCGATCAGCATCAGCCAGGGCAGCAGGCCGACCAGCCAGGTGCCGACCCCGTCCGCTTTCGGCAGGCTCCGGTATTCGACATTGTGCTGCTCGAGCAGCGGCAGGAGGGCGTCGTCGCCGACCTCGGGCACGCGCGTGGCAATGCGCGAGACCGCGGCGCCCTGGGGGTCGGTGACGCCGGCGCCGGAGACCAGCTCGGCGGCGATGTCGCCGTCGCGGAAGCTGGCCCGCACCACCTTGTCGGCGGCGACCAGCTGCTTGAAGGCGCTGTAGGGCAGCTCCAGGCTCGGCGCCGGCCGGTCGATGCCGGTGCCGAGCGCGATCCAGATCGCCAGCAAGCCGGCGACCAGCGCGAACGGCAGCCATTTGGGCGTCCGGTCCAGGACCTTCCTCCTCCAGCGGTTGCGGCCCGACCACCATACCGCGTCGGGGCCGCGATGTCAGGCCGCGCGCAGCTCAGTGCGCCATCAGCACCGGCACGGTCATGTGCTCGAGGATGTGGCGGGTGGCGCCGCCGAACACCGCCTCGCGCAGCCGCGAGCGGCCGTAGGCGCCCATCACGATCAGGTCCGAGCCCAGGTCGCTGGCCATGTTGAGCAGCTCGTCGCCGACCTCGATGTCGGGGGCGACGCTGTGGCGCGCCTCGACGTGCACGCCGTGATGGGCGAGGTGGGCGGCGATATCGGCCCCCGGGATGTGGCCCTGCTCGGGCGGGTCGACGGCCAGCACCACCACCGACTCGGCCGCCCGCAACAGCGGCAATGCATCGTGCACCGCGCGCGTCGCCTCGCGGCTCGCGTTCCACGCCACCAGCGCGCGCCGGCCGAGGTCGTCGTGGCGGCCGGCATAGGGGATGGTCAGCAGCGGCCGGCCGCTGGCCAGCGCCAGCTCGCCCGGGAAGCCCTGCGGGCGCGCGCCGTCCTGCTCGGGGTCCGGCTGGCCGATGATGATCAGGTCGGCATAGCGGCCGTGCTCGACCAGCAGGTCGCGGGCGGCGCCGGGCGCCTCGCGCCATTCGAAATGCACGTCGGCGCGGCCGGCGGCGGCCTCGAGCCGGGCGCGGGCGCGCGCGGCATGGGCGAGATAGGCCTCGCGCGCGCGCCTGAGCGCCTCCTCGCCGATCTGCGCCGCGACGTAGCCGGGAAGCTCGGCGAACTCGAGCGCGAACAGGGCGATCAGGCGGGCGTCGTGGCGGCGGGCGAGCGCGCAGGCGGCGGCGAAGCGAGCCGCGCCCGCCGGCTGTTCCTCGGCGTGAACGAGTATGTCCTTGTACACCGGTCGAATCCTCACAGGGCAGGGTCGCGGCGCGCAGGGCGCGGGGCTTGACGGCGACGGTGCGGCGGCGCGCGGGCCGCCGCCTTAGCCTGGATCAAGGCCCGTGCACCTGGCGCGGCCGGCGGCGCCGGTCACGGCGCGTGCGCGCCGGCACCGACAACCGCCCGCAGCCGGGCGCGGCCGCCTATTGGTCGCCCTGGTAGGGCGAGTAGCGCTTCAGGTAGGCGATGATCTTGGCCCTGGGCTCGTCCTCGACCTTGGCGAACATGGTGGTGCCGCGGATGAAGTCCTGGGTGCTGGTCAGCCAGCCGTCGAGCGTATCCTCGTCCCAGCGCCACGGGTTCTCGAGCGCGGCGCGAAACGCGCGCGAGTAGGGGTAGTTTTCCATGATGCCCGCGGGCCGGTCGTAGACGCCGGTCAAGGACGGGCCGAGCGGCATGGTCACCGCCAGGTTGAGCAGGGCCTCGGGCGTCCAGCTGACCGCGTCCTCGTTGACCAGTCCGTGGCATTTCGAGCAGGTGTTGATGTACGGCTCGCGGCCGTCCTCGGCGTCGTCGGCCCAGGCCGCGACTGCTCCCAGCATGACGGCCAGCGTCGCGAGTATCGGCGCGACCAGGCGCCGCGGTGCTGAGGTCATTGAGTCCATTCGGGCGTCTCCATCTGTCGGTCTCGATCACTGGGCTGGCGTCGGGATTCGCCGGCACGTACCGGCGCCGGACGGCGGCCACCTTAGCACAGATCAAGTCCGGTCGCGGTCGCGCACCTTCGGGCCGGCGCCGGGCGCACCGCCGGACGATGCGCAAGGTGGCGCCCGCGGGGTCAACCGACAAACCCAAGTCATGCTGCTATCCCACGGAAATCTTGACCATTTGGCAGCCGCCGAGGTCCCCGCATTGCGCCTTGCAATCGCGTCGCGGTGCGTATTAAATACGCGCGGTTTGGTGCCACACTAAGGCTCGGGCGGCGCATCGAAACATGGGCCGAGGTTCGACTTGGCGAGGGTCCGCGCGCGTCTCCGCGATCGGGGGCGAGGGGTCCGCGACCGGCGAGCGAGTCCGGGACACGGTCGGGACATACCGGGACGGGTCGTCGCTGCGGATCGCGGTCGATGAGCGGCGGATCGCCGGATCTGACAGCCCGGCGATAGGTGTCCGCGGCGCACGCCGCCCGGTCGAACGCAAGCTCGGCGTCACCTATGCCCGCATGCCAGGCCTGGCCGACGAGCCGGAAGCGCCGGTGGCTGTCGATGGCGGTTGCGCCTGGCGGACCCAGGCGAAGGCCGTCATCTGCGGCGGGCTCGTTTACGTAGGTGCGGTCGGAGCCGCCGGCAACGTGTTCGCGTCCGGCGGCACGCTTGGGGCCGCGGTCGAGGCAGCCGTTGTCGCCGGCGGCGTCGGCGCACTGATCGGCGGCGCGGTCTCGATGGGACTCGACCGGCGTCCCGGCGGATCGGCGGGTCGGCGGATCGCCCGCGGCGGTAAAAGCCGTTTCGTCTGACGTCTTGCGTGCAGCTTTCAGGGGCCAGGAGCAACGGGGAATAGCGGATGCATGTCGCACTCATACTGATCCTGGTGGCCGTTGGCTCGCTCGCGTTTCACTTGCTGAGCCCGTGGTGGTGGA